>JAUMSA010000347.1 GCA_031293105.1 Butyricicoccus sp.
GTATGAGCAGCGGGGTGAACCCTTTGCCTTCCGCGCCATCGGGCGGCTGGATAAGAACACCTCCGGCCTTTTGGTGTTGGCTAAAAATGCGCTGTCCGCCTGTCTGCTGACCGCTGCGGCGCAGCAAAAGCGGATGTTCCATGAATATTTGGCCGTGTGTACCGGGGAGCTGCCGCCCGAGGGCACGATCGATGCGCCCATCGGTCGGGTGGATGGCTCGGTCATTGCGCGTCAGGTGCGGCCGGACGGCGAGCGAGCGGTGACCCATTACACCCGTCTGGCGTATGCAAATGGCTATTCGCTCGCGCGCATCCGGCTGGAAACCGGCCGCACCCATCAAATCCGGGTGCACATGCAGTACATCGGCCATCCGCTGCCGGGGGATTTTTTGTATGGGCCGGACGATATGGGGCGAATCGACCGCCATGCGCTGCATGCCGCATATTTGACGATGCCGACGCCGATCACCGGCGAACGGCTTTGTTTTTCCGACCCACTGCCGGACGACATGCGCCGGTTTTTCCCAGAACTATGAAAAAAAAGCTGCCTATTACAAGGCAGCTTTTTTGTTTGAACGGTCGAGTACCATCTGCCGGTACTCCAGATCCTCAAAACCAAGTGTGCGGTATAGTGCCGCGGCACGCGGATTTTCGTCGGTGACTTCCAGGCGGAAACGGGCCGCGTCCGGATATGCAGCGCGCACAGCGGCGATCAGCTTTTGGCCGATGCCCTGGCCGCGCAGCGCATCTTCCACCATCAGTTCTTCCAGCCATACGCACAGACCGCCGGCCTCATTGGACCAGGTGATGGCACACAGACAGTACGCATGCGGGATATCGTGCGCATCGGCTGCCACAAAGCAGCGCGCATACGGCGTATCATGCATGAGAAGATCAAAGGTACGTTCGGCGTGGTCATCCGGGATGGCGTGCGCCACCGCCGGTAGGCGATAAAACGCATGCACCATGCGGCAGAAATGCGGCTTGTCCCACGGTAAAATTTCGCGGATCTCCATACCAATCTCCTAGGGGATTAAATCTGTGCAAGCGCCTGATCCAGATCGGCCAGAATGTCCTCAACATTTTCCAGACCAACCGACAGACGAACCAGACCCGGCTCAATGCCGGCAGCGACCAACTGCTCGTCGGTGAGCTGACGATGGGTTTCGCTCGCCGGATGCAGCACGCAGGTGCGGATGTCCGCCACGTGCACTTCGTTGCAGGCCAGCTTGACGCTGTCCATGAACTTCATTGCCGGTTCACGGCCGCCCTTGATGTCAATGCTCATGACGCCCGAGGTGCCAAGCGGCAGGTACTTCTGTGCCCGTGCATGATAGGGGTCGCTTTCCAGACCCGGATAGCGCACGCCGGCGATTTTATCCGACGAGAGCAGGTGCTTGGCAACCGTGGTTGCGTTTTCGCAGTACTGCTTCATGCGCACCGGCAGGGTTTCCAGGCCGAGGTTGAGCAGGAACGCCGAATGCGCAGCCGGATAGCAGCCAAAGTCACGCATAAGCTGCATACGGGCCTTGATGATGTACGCCATCGCGCCGAATTCGCGGGTGTAGACCACGCCGTGGTAGCTTTCGTCCGGCTCGGTGAAGTCCGGGAACTTGCCGGAAGCAGCCCAGTCGAACTTGCCGCTGTCGACGATGACGCCGCCGCCCTGTACCGCATGACCGTCCATGTACTTGGTGGTCGAGTGGATAACGATATCCGCGCCCCATTCAATCGGACGGCACAGGATGGGGGTGGCAAAGGTGTTGTCGATGATGAGCGGTACGCCGTTCTTGTGCGCGATGCCCGCCCACTTTTCGATATCAAACACGGTTAAAGCCGGGTTGGCAAGGGTTTCGCCAAAGACGGCCTTGGTGTTGGGTTTGAACAGCTTCTGGATGTCCTCTTCGGACGCTTCGGCATCCGCCCAGATGCACTCAATGCCCAGCTTTTTGAGGGTCACGCCAAACAGGTTGATCGTGCCGCCATAAATGGTGGAAGCGGCGATAAAGCTGTCGCCCGCCGAGCACAGGTTCAGGATGGACAGCAGGCTGGCTGCCTGACCGGAGGTGGTCAGCATGGCGCCCACGCCGCCTTCCAGCTCGGCGATTTTCTTTTCCACGGCATCGCAGGTCGGGTTGGCAAAGCGCGAGTACATGTACTCGGTCGGCATGTCGAACAGGCCCGCGATGTGTGCGGTCGAATCAAAGCGATAGGTGGTCGACTGCACAATCGGCATTACACCCGGCCCGCCGTTTTCGGGTTTATACCCAGCATGTAAACATTTGGTTTCCAGTTTCATGTAGAATAACTCCTTTTTGGACATTTTATGCATACCGTTATTGTAACACGGCGGGAAATGGCGGTCAAGGAAAGGCTTTGTTTGGGAGGGACATCGCCACTCGACTTTGTGGCGTGATTTTGTTATAATAAGGGCATCGAAAAAAACGGAGGAACAACCATGACCGAAGAAAAAATTGCACGCATCAACGCCTTGGCCAAAAAGGCCAAGACCGAGGGCTTGACCGAGGCCGAGCAGGCCGAGCGCCAGGCGCTGCGGCAGGAATACATCGAAAGCTTTCGCAAAAATTTAAAATCGCAGCTGGATAACACGGTGGTTTTGAACCCCGACGGCACCGCATACCGCCTCAAGCCGAAGAAGGACAAGTCGTGATGGAACTTCCCCGTGGGGTACAAAAGGCGCTATCTGCGCTTGAACAGGCGGGGTATCCGGCGTATGTGGTCGGTGGGGCGGTACGTGACCACTTGCGCGGAGTAACACCCCATGATTTTGACCTGTGTACAGCGGCGACGCCTGAGGAAACCCGGCAGGTCTTTGCGCGGGAACGGGTGGCCGAAACCGGCCTCAAACATGGCACGGTCACGGTTCTGCTCGATGGGGCGCCCCTCGAGATTACGTCCTTTCGTGTGGAAGGATGGTATTCGGATGGCCGCCATCCCGATCAGGTACGGTTCGTGCGCGATTTGGAGAGTGACCTGGCCCGGCGGGACTTTACGGTCAATGCCATCGCGTTCAGTCCGGCCCGGGGCCTGCAAGACCCCTTTGGCGGACAGGCGGACATCCAAGCCCGGCGGCTGCGCGCAGTCGGCGACCCGGAACACCGGTTTTCCGAAGATGCGCTGCGCATTTTGCGCGGCCTGCGGCTGATGGCCGAAACCGGCTTTGCCATCGAGGACGATACCGCGGATGCCCTGCGCCGTCTGGCGCCCACGCTGACGCGCGTGGCGCCCGAACGGCTGGCGGCCGAGACTTTGCGGCTGCTGTGCGGCCGGTATGCCGGCCGGGTGCTGCGGGAGTATACCGACGTGTTGGGCGTGGTCTTGCCGGAGATTTTGCCGATGCAGGGCTGGCAGCAAAAGAACAGCTATCATCTTTTTGATGTGCTGGAGCATTCCATCCGCGCCATGGAGCAGATTACGGCCGAGCCGGCGCTGCGGCTGGCGGCTTTGTATCACGACACCGGCAAGCCGCACTGCATGACCGTGGACGAAAAGGGAGTCGGCCATTTCTATGGGCATCCCAAGCTGAGCGCCGCCATGGCCGAGCAGCGCTGTTTGGCGCTGCGGCTGCCCAATGCCATCCGGGAAACGGTCGTTTTTCTGGCCGACCATCATGACGTCCCGATTCCGCCTGAGCCCAAGATCGTCCGGCGGCGGCTGGCACAGTTTGGCGAAACGCGGGTGCGGCAGCTGCTTATGATGAAAAAAGCCGACGGTGTTGGCCGCGGCACCCATGCCGAATATATTGGCCAGTATCAGCAGCTGGAGCAGCAGGTCAATGCCATGCTGCGTAGCCGCGACTGCCTGACCGTGCATTCGTTGGCACTCGACGGCCATGCGCTCATGCGCTTGGGACTCAAAGGCAAACAAATCGGACAAATGCAGCGCTATCTGCTCGACCAAGTGCTCGACGACCCGGCGCGCAACACCCCGGAAGTGCTGACCCGCTTGGTGCAGCTTCATAGGGAGGAACAGACATGAAGGAAAAGTTTTTAAATATATTTCGCAAACAGGTGACCCGCCGCGGGGCGGACAAGCTGCTGGAGTGGCTGGAAAGCACCGATTTTTTCACCGCGCCCGCATCCACGCGCTTCCATGCCGCCTATGAGGGCGGTCTGCTGGAACATAGCTTAAATGTTTATGAGGTGCTCATTTCCAAGCATTATGACCCGGAAAAGGACGATTTGGAGAGCTTTACCATTGCATCCCTGCTGCACGACATCTGCAAGGCCGGGTTTTACACCATCGAGTACCGCAACCGCAAGAATGAACGCGGCGAATGGGAAAAAGTGCCGGTGTATGCCATTGACGACAAATTCCCCTATGGGCATGGAGAAAAATCAGTATTTCTCATTGAGCGGTTTATGCGCTTGAAAAATGAGGAAGCGGTCGCCATCCGCTGGCATATGGGCGGGTTCGATGACACGGCGCGCGCGGGCAGCTTTGCGATTGCCCATGCGTATGAAAAATATCCGCTGGCTGTCAAATTGCATCTGGCCGACCTGGAAGCGACCTATCTGCACGAGCAGCGGCATGAGGAGGAACACGAATGAGAGCGCAGGAATTCACCCTGCATACCGAGCGGCAGGGTTATTATAATATCACGAGCGCGGTGCGCGACACCATCCGCAAATCCGGGGTGACCTCGGGCATCTGTGTGGTATACTGTCCGCACACCACAGCGGCCATCACCATCAATGAAAATGCCGACCCGGATGTGACCCATGATCTGGTGATCGGGTTTGACGAAGCCTTTCCCGACCGGTCGAGCTTCCGTCACGGCGAAGGCAATTCGGACGCGCATCTCAAATGCTCAACCGTGGGCGCATCGGAAACCATCATCATCGAAGAAGGGCGTCCGCTGCTGGGCACGTGGCAGGGCATTTATTTTTGTGAGTTTGACGGCCCGCGCACCCGGCGGTATTACATCAAGGTGATGGCCGATGTATGATTGGAACCCGCGGTATGTCCGGGCTGGGGATGTTGATATCGCCTACTACGAATGGGGGCAGGGGCAGCCGCTGGTCCTGCTGCACGGCAATGGCGAGGACAGCACCTATTTCCGCCATCAGATCCCGGTCTTTGCCCGCTTTTTCCGGGTCATCGCCGTGGACAGCCGCGGCCATGGCAAAAGCGGGCACGGCGACCGGGGACTGAACTTTTATCAAATGGCGCGCGATCTGCGCGTGGTGTTCCATGCCTTGGGAGTGGAAAAGGCCCACATTTTAGGCTTTTCGGATGGCGGCAATTTGGCCATCCGGTTTGCCCTGCAATATCCACAGTGTGTGGATAAACTCATCCTGAACGGCGCGAATATCCACATGCTCACCGGCGTCAGGCCGTCTACCCAGCTTCCGCTGTATCCGGTGTTGGGGCTGCTGAACATGCTGCGGCCACTGGATGAGGCGATTGCGCGCAAATGCGATGTCCTTTCGCTCATGGCGCATGATTATGGGGTGGATTGGGCTGACTTGGGCCGCATTCAGGCGCAGACGCTTGTGCTGGTCGGGGAGCATGACATGATTTTTGACAAGCATTCCTGGCGGATGACCCTATACCTGCCGCATGCGCGCATGGAGCGCATCCCAGGCGGCGACCATTTTTGTGCGGCCAAGCTGCCGAACCAGTTTAATCTGGCGGTACTGCGCTTCTTAAAGGGGGAGAAGAGACCATGAGCGATTTGTTTGCGCCCTATACGTTGGGCAGCCTGCGGCTGTGCAATCGCATCTGCCGTTCGGCGACCAACGATTACATGGGCAACCCCGATGGGACGGTATCCCCGGCCCAGCTGGCGCTCTATCGGGAGCTGGCCGAACAGGAAGTGGGCCTCATCATCACCGGGCATGCCTGTGTCAGCCCGGACGGCCGCAACGATGCCAGCCAGAACGCCATGTATGACGACCGGTTTATCGCCGGACAAAAGGCCTTGACCGATGCGGTACATGCAGCGGGCGGCTGCATCGTCCAGCAGCTCAGCCATGCGGGCGGCAAAAGTCCGCAGGCGGTCACCGGCCATGTGCCAGGGGCGCCCAGTGCGCTGGAATACGTCTCCGGCGCACCCGCACGGGAACTGACCCTCGAGGAGATTCACCGAATTCAGGACGACTTCGCCGCCGCGGCGGTGCGCGCCAAACAGGCCGGCTATGATGGCGTGCAGATTCATTGCGCTCACGGCTATCTGCTCTCCGAGTTCATCGACCCGGCTTGGAACGTGCGTACCGATGCCTACGGCAGCGACCGTTTCCGCATGGCGCGCGAAACGCTGGAAAAGGTACGCGCTGCCGTAGGCCCGGACTATCCGGTGCTGCTCAAAATACATAGCAACTGTCAGGGCCAGACATCTGATTTTCTTTCAGCGCTAACAGCGTTTTTAAACTTTTCCACCGATTTGGGCGTGACGGCAGCCGAGGTATCCGGCTTTGATTTTGCCAGCCAGCCGCCCGAAGCCAGACGGTATTATTTGCAGGCCGCGGAAGGGCTGGTTTCCCAGACCCGTCTGCCGCTGATTTTGGTCGGCGGTCTGCGCGACCGGGAGGATATGCAGGCCGCACTGGACGCCGGGATGACGCTGGCCAGCGCGTCACGGCCTTTCATCTGCCAGCCCGATTTTGTGTGCCGGCTCAAACGCGGCGGCATGTCGGCTTGCCGTGGTTGCTACGGATGTTTCCGATGCTATC
>JAUMSA010000351.1 GCA_031293105.1 Butyricicoccus sp.
AGATGCTCTTCCTGCATGGTTTCCACTACCAGCTTCTTGAATTCTGGTGTATACTTTCTGTTTGGCACTCCTTTTGGCATAATAAAACACCCCATTTGTTATTCAGTATACCATACTGTCTAACAAATGGGGTGCAGTTCAGCAGGCATCGCTCTTTTATGGTTCCTATAACCTCAAAAAAGACCTGCCCGCTCGGGGCAGATCTTTTTCATTACATATTTTGTCGCGCCTTCTGCGTAATCTTGCGGATGGTCTGCATGATGATAAAGAGCGACAACAGGCTGAACCCTGCAATCCAGACATTTCCGGAGATCACGCCGGATGCAATAACCACGCTGCCATCCAGGCAGAACAGAATGGTGGGCACCTTCAAAAATCGCAATACATATTGGATTAACAAGGCGATCACGTCGGTACCGCCTGTCGCGCACTGCCGGTTCAGAGCAATACCGACCGCAGACCCGACCAGAATACCGCCGGCCAGTGCCGCAATCAGAGGAGCGATAAACCAAGGCAGGCTGCTGCACGCCTTCGTCAGATCCAACGTGGGCACCAATTCCATGCACACCGGCGTAATCAGGGTAATGTAAAGGGTTTTGACACCAAAACCCTTTCCCAGCAAGATGGTTGCCAAAATCAGCAGCGGAACCGAAATCGCCAGTGACATATAGGAAACCGGGATGTGCGTAATTAACGAGAAGATAATGGCCAGACCTGTGATGCCGCCCGGCGCCAGGCCGGTCGATTGAAAGCACAGATTGACCGCCATTGCAGTGAAAATTGCAGACAGCGTAATCCACAAAAAATCTTTCACAATAGCGGTGACTCGCTGCTGCGCCATGGCAGAATTACAGTCCATACTTCTCGGCTGCTGCATCAATCGCTGCACGGCACTTGCGATAACCGCCTGCAGCGCCTTCCGGGTCCTTAAACAGCGCAGAAGACAGAACGATCACGTCTGGATTGCATGCAATCAGCGGCTCCATATTGTCGGCACGCAGGCCACCGTCAATTGCCAGTTCACACTTCGGATTCTTTTCATCAATCATCTTACGTGCACGCTGTACCAAATCCACAGCACTTCTGCGCCAGCCCCAGTTGTCCTTGCCGTCGGTTTCATCCACACCATGGGTTACGATGTGCAGACGGTCGATGTCATAGATGGATTCTTCCACAAAGCACAGAGGGGTGTAGCAGCCAAGCGTCAGACCGAACTTTAAGCCCATCTCACGGCACCAGTTAATAATATATGCCAGCTGCGCACCAATGAAATGTTCCGCGGGAACGATCAGCATATCGGCCCCTGCCTCTGCAATCTGCTCAATGAACATGCGGTCCATGCTGACCGTATAGATGTGGCATTCGATGGGCAGCTTGGTTACTGGACGAATACCGGCAATAATCTGATGGCCGCCCATCAGCTTCATATTCTGCAAGTCATGCATATCTGCTGCATCCGAATGGATGTAATCCACGCCTGCATCGCTGATTTCCTTGACTACGCCTGCAATATTGCCATAGTTGACATGCGCCAGACCAGCCGCAATCTTAATATGTTTCATGAAAGATGACCTCCCGCGTCAATGATGTTATGTGACTATTTTAGGGGAATCAAACTTAAATTTCAAGAATCGCTGAAACATCGAAAAGGGCGCATTGATGTGGTAAGAAGTCAACATTATTCGAGCAAAGAAATGTCCCCTTGCCGCAGTGGGTCATTTTTTTGTTTATAGTAGGTTTCCACAACCGACTTCACCCGCTGGATATCATGATCGTGCGGCAAGGCATGCAGTGTCAAAATCGGGATATCGCAGTCGAATGTCAGCGGCGAGGTCGATAAGATGAGATCGATTCCATTTAAATCCATTTGTTCAATTGAAATGAAGGTCTGCTTGGACACGATCTCAATTTCAGGCACCTGTTTTGCCAGTTTGCGCACAATCAGATTGCTTGCCGCTGGCCCCTGATGACAAACCAGTATCGTGCGCAGGGGTTCCTTCATGCGGTCCAGCGCTGCTGCCAGATGGATGGACAAATAGCCTGCTTCATCGTCACTAAACCGGCATCCATACTTTGGTTCCAGAAGGCGCAAGCTATTCTGCACAACCTGGAAGGTATTTTGATAATACGAATGGATTTCGTACATTAACGGATTTTCAATCCGGATTCCATGCCGGCATCGCGTGATGGCCGGTCCCAAATGGGCCTGTAATGCATCCCGAAGTTCGTCGTCCTGTTCAAAGGGACGACGGAATGTTTTGCCCCACAGTTCCAACAAATCCTGTGTCATTTGGATGACATCCTGCTGCTCCTCATCAGCCTGCTGGTTTTGCAGCGCCAGCAGATGGATTTGCAGATAGCGCCGTTCGTCCTCGGGCAAGGAAATATGCAGATGTGCTTCCAGCAAATCACACAGTTCACAAGCTTCTGGATATAACGGCTTTTGCTCCAATTCTTCCACAAATGTTTCGGATAAAACGACTTTCTTGTCATCCATCACGCGCAGACATAAAATACAGATTTGCAGAAAGCATTCCAGCATCGTGGTAAATGGCAGTTGATGCCAATACACATTCTGTGCCTGCAACAGCGCCTGTAAAATTCCATAAAAATCCTGTTCTGTATAGTCGAGTGCGGAAAATAAAAAGTGGTCTGGATGTTGACATGTCCGGGTGCGCATCAGTTCGGCCAACATTTGATATCCTTTGTCTGCTGTCATGAGCGCAAACATCAAGGCCCGCAGATTGTGTTCTTTGCCTTCCAGCCGAACCCCATGGTTGCTTTTCCGCAGCAAGGTAACATGATATTGTTCCAACAAGGGCTGTAGCGCAATCAAATCTTTGTGGATGGTCGCACGACTGACATACAATTCGGACGATAACTCATAAATGCGGCAGCGCTCAACGCTGTTGATCACGCGCAGTCCAATGTAAATTTTGCGAGCCTCTGGTGTATAATCTTTTTGCCGTTTGCTAGTACCCAAGATTTGCTCTAACAGGCGCAGTTTTTGCTCCGCATCCCCCTCGATGCAGATGCCGCTTCCGGTTTTTTTGCATAGCGTCATCTGATTTTCTGTCAACCATTCCCCCACCGTCTGCAAGTCGTTTCGGATTGTCTTGTTGGATACTTGCAGCATGGTAGCAATTTGCTGGATGGTAATAAACCCACTGGATTGCAGCAGAATGCGTATTATTTCCAAAGCTCGTTGCTTCTGCATAAAAATCCTCTCCCCACATCGGTATCTTCTTTCATTGTAAAGGTTTGCGGTTTATTGTCAAGGTGTGTCGCTGTAATGTTCGAAAATTGCTACAACAAAAAAGCGGAAAAAATCCATGGTGATGCATAGTCCTGATCCATGAAATATATTATAATAATTTATCTATATCGTATTTAGGGAGCTGAGCTGATGACAGAATTTCAAAAACGATGGCATACTTACGAACCAGAGTTCCTGGACGATTTGAAGCAGCTGGTTGCAATTGCTTCTGTCCGTGATACCGCCCACGCCGCTGATGGTCGTCCCTTTGGTCCTCAGAT
>JAUMSA010000375.1 GCA_031293105.1 Butyricicoccus sp.
ATTATCATTTTTTCTCTGTTCCATAGGGAGGCATTTTCCGTGTTGGTTCAAAACGAAAAAGGGGTCTTGCCCGGCTCCGAACGCTTTTACAGCAAGCTGTCCAACGATACGCTGCGCATGTTCTATTACGTCACCAGCTGCGGCCATTATTTCTGCGAAAAGGGCTACCGCATCGAACGCAGCGGCGTCGAACAGGTCATCCTCATGTACATCGAAAAGGGCAACCTGACCGTCGAATACGACGGCCATCACCAGGTCGCCAAGGAGGGCGACATCATCCTGCTCGACTGCACCCGCTACCACTACTACGGCACCCCCGACTATTCCGAGTTTTACTGGATTTTCTTCCAGGGGCTCAACTCGTTCGAGCTGTGCAACTACCTCGTTGAGAAAAAGGGGCCGGTGTTCCGCACGCCCAACAACTCCAAAATCGGCGTGTTCTGCCGTCACATGCTGTCCAAGTTCTCCACCAACCAGCCGCTCATCGATTCTGAGCATTCGCGCATCCTGCACAGCATCCTGTGCTATCTCATGCCCAACACCCCCACTTCTTCGACCGAGGAGGACTTGTCCCCCGCCCGCCGGGCGGTGCAGTACATCCAGGCGCACCTGAGCGAGCCGCTCCAGCTCAAGGACATCGCCCAGTACGTCGATTACAGCCCAGCCCACCTGATTCGTCTGTTCCAAAAGGAGTTCCATTGCTCGCCCTATGAATACCTGATTGCCATGCGCATGGACCACGCCAAGTATCTGCTCAAGACCACCTCCCTGCCCATCAAATCGATTGCCCTGGAGGTCGGATACCAGACCGAATCGGGCTTTACCAACGCCTTTTCCGAGCGCATCGGCATCGCCCCGCGGCAGTTCCGCGAGCTGCCGCTCGGCTAAGCGCCGCACCCGCGCAGGAAGTCGCGGATTTGAAAGGCAGTCAGCAGCTCAAAGCAGGCTGCCGGGTCGTCCAAACGGTAGCCTAGCTTGTCGCGCAGGATATTGATGCGGTGGCTGATCGTGTTGCGGTGGAAAAACGACTGCGCCGCAATGGCCTGGATGCTGCCCTGATGCACCAGATACAGATAAAGCGTCTGCGCAAAGTCGCTGCCGTGACGGGCGTCGTAGTCCAGCACCGCGCCCAGCTGCTCACGGACATAGCCCTCCAAAAAGGCGCGGTTCGGCACCTCGAGCAGCAGGCGGAAAAAGCCCATGTCGTCGTAGCTGGCCCGGCTTTTTCCCTGGCTTTTGCCCCAGCGCAGGGCGGCCTGCGCCTGTTCCAGGCTGTTCGCCAGCCGGTCCAGTCCCGGCACCTGCCCGCCGATGCCGGCCGCGACCGTCCGGTTGGCAAACCGCGCTTGCAGCCCGTTTTGCAGGGCTTCGACCAGCTCCTCGACCGCGCCCCGCCCGTCGGCGCGGCAGACCAGCCACGGGTTGGGATTTTCCAGCAGCGCAAAGGCTGGATACGGCAGCAAAAAGCCCGAAATCCAGTCGCGCAGCACCGGGTCGGCCGGGGCTTCGGGCGAGATTTGCAGCTGCACGACATAATACGGCCCCTGCGGGGCAAAGCCCTGGTCGGCCAGCAGCCGCAGCGCCGGGCCCTGCGCGGCCTCGCGGTCGAGCAGGGTCAAAAACGCCCGTCCGATGGCCTCATCGCGCCGGGCGTCGGTAAAAATGCGGTCGCAGTAATCGCGGGTAATGTCGTAAATGTGGATGTGCCAGGGCATCGTAAACAGCGGAAACCCCTCGGCATTGCAAAAATCCAGCACTTCGGGCGGGATGCTCCGCCGGTTCAGATACGGCCCCTCGTTGACGATCAGGCCGCAAGCGTGCTGCCGGAAAATGCTGTGCAGCAGCTTGAGCAGCCAGCCCTCGTCTTTGCCGCTGAGCACGCCGGTGGTGAGAATCAATTCCCCGCCGTACAGAAAATCCGATGTGGTGTAATCCTCGGAAACATAGACCCAGCGCATGCAGTTTTTTAGTCCCCGTTCCCCGGCCAAAAGCTGCAACTGAAACCGCTGCCGGGTGTCCTCATAAACGTCGCGCAGCAACAGTGCCACACGCACCGCCCCCTTTCAGAAATAGCATACCATGATTGTGATATACACACAATCGGCCGGTTTACCGCGCAGCATAAGCTCTGCGCCCTTGTGCAGTCAGCACAACGGCGCATTTTTTTATTGGGACGTGCGACTCTTGCCTCGGCGGGACAAATCCTCTATACTGCATACAGAAACAAAAACACAGCAGCGGCTGATGTTCGGATGAAATGGCGAATGCAACGACGCATTTTATCGGGATATTGGCCGCTGTTTTTTGCAGATTAGGAGGTTTTTCCCTTATGTTACGCGAGACTTTACCCGAAATCGTCACCGAAACCCTGCCCGGCCCCAAGGCGCAGGCCATTTTAGACCGCCGCCATGCGGTCATCCCCAACGCCATCGGCTGCGTGTATCCGGCCGTCATCGAGCGCGGCGCGGGCGCCATCATTGAGGACGTGGACGGCAACCGCTTTTTGGACTGGATTGGCGGCGTCGGCGTGCTCAACATCGGCTATTCGCACCCCGAAGTCGTGAAGGCCGTGCAGGAGCAGGCTGGGCGGTATTTCCACGCCATGTTCAACGTCGTCACCCACGAAGGGTATGTGGCGCTTGCCGAAAAGCTGTGCGAGCTTGCCCCCGTCCGCGGCGAGCACAAGAAGGCCTTTTTTGCCAATTCGGGCGCCGAAGCCGACGAAAACGCGGTCAAGGTCGCCCGTGCCTACACCAAACGACCCAACATCATCGTCTTTTCGGGCGCTTTCCACGGCCGCACCATGCTGACCATGTCCATGACCTCCAAAAAGGCATACGCGGCGGGCATGGGGCCGCTGCCCGGCGGCATCTTCCGCGCCCAGTTCCCGTATTATTACCGCAAGCCGGCCGGCATGCCGCAGGAGGCCGCGCTCGATTACTACATGCAGTCGATCTATGATGTGTTCGAGCAGTGCGCGGCTGCGGACACCATTGCGGCCATTGTGGTCGAGCCGCTGCAAGGCGAGGGCGGTTTCATCCCTGCGCCGCTCGAATGGGTCAAGGCCGTGCGCGCGGTCTGCGACAAGTACGGCATTTTGCTGGTCGCCGACGAAGTGCAGACCGGTTTCTGCCGCACCGGCCGCATGTTTGCCAGCCAGTACTGGGACGAAGTCGGCGTGCAGCCCGACCTGCTGACCACGGCCAAGTCGATTGCCGGCGGCGTGCCGCTGTCCGCCATCGTCGGCCGGGCCGAAGTGCTGGACGCCCCGGCGCCGGGCACCATCGGCGGCACCTATTGCGGCAATGCGCTAGCCTGCGCCGCGGCGCTCAAGGTCATCGAGATTATGGAGCGCGACCATCTGGCCGACCGTTCGCTCGAGATCGGCAGCCGGGTCATGGCCCGCTACCGTGAGCTGATGGAGCAGTATGACTGCATTGGCGACGTGCGGGGCCTGGGCGGCATGGTCGGCATCGAATTTGTCACCGACCGCGCAAGCAAGACCCCGGACGCGGCGCTGACCTCGGCTATGATTCAGGCGTGTGCCAAGCGCGGCCTGCTGGTCGAAAACGCGGGCACCTACGGCAACGTCATCCGCCTGCTCGCGCCGCTCGTCATGACCGACGCCCAGCTGGAAGCCGGGCTGAACATCTTCGCCGACGCACTGGCCGCGTGCACCAAGGGCCGCTAATCCGCAATTTTGTGGTATAATACCTCTATCGAACGCACGGGAGGGACATACCATGGACTATCTATCGCACAACATTGCCTTGAATTTAAACCGCATCCGCCGGGCCAAAGGGATGAGCCTGGACTTGGTGGCCGAACAGACCGGCGTGAGCAAAAGCATGCTGGCGCAGATCGAAAAGGGTTCGGCCAACCCGTCAATCGGCATTCTGGGCCGCATCATCAGCGGCCTGCGCATTGACCTAAACGACCTGACCGGCCCCCCGCCGCAGGACGCCATCCTCATCCGCATCGCGGACACCGCGCCGACCAAGGAAGTGCCCGGGCAATACACCGTGCGCACCTGCTTCCCCTTCCAGGAAAACCACCGGGTGGAGATCTACCAGATCGAACTGGAGCCGGGCGGCGTCTATGTGGCGGGCAGCCACGGCGAACGCACGCGGGAATACCTGGCCGTCCAGTCGGGTACGCTGCGCTTGGAACTGGAAAGCGGCAGCCATATCATCCAAAGCGGCGAGATCTTCCGCTTTGAGTCCAGCCAGGAGCACCGCTATTACAGCGTCGGTTCCGGCCCGTGCTCGGTGTTATGTTTCTTTCTGGAATATCAGCGCGATGTTTAATATATTGTACTTAGCCGTACAGCACCGTGTTCTGGCCCGCGCGGTCGGGCTGCGCGGGCCGCGGCTTGCCATGTTTGGCGCTTCCGCGCGTTTCCAGGTGTAAATTTCCGGGTTTCCGGGCGGATGCCCGGAAATTTTGCGGAAAATTGGCGAAGGATACCCGATTTGTTTGTGCGATGTGCCAAAATCGCGCGGCACGGCTTGACACTTTTGCCCGGTTGTGTTATGGTAATCTCGTTCAATATAAAGGACAAAGCAAAGGCGCTTTTCCCAGGGT
This sequence comes from Butyricicoccus sp., assembly GCA_031293105.1. Classification (GTDB taxonomy): domain Bacteria; phylum Bacillota; class Clostridia; order Oscillospirales; family Butyricicoccaceae; genus Butyricicoccus_B. Next base: position 4,585 of record JAUMSA010000375.1, read on the forward strand.
GGAAAAGCGTCTTTTTGTTTTGATACGAGACGATCAGGAGGCAGAAGGAAATGAAACTTAAGGACACCGGCCGCACGGCGCAGGACATCAAAGATCTGGTCAGCAAATACATGATCGAAACCTACGAGCGTTTCGACTTTATCGCAGAAACCGCCGAAGGCATGTACCTTTACGACGAAAACGGCACCCCGTATCTGGACTTCTACGCGGGCATCGCGGTCAACTCGGCCGGCAACCGCAACCCGAAGGTGGTCGCCGCCGTCAAGGACCAGGTGGACGACATTATGCATACCTTCAACTATCCGTACACCATCCCGCAGGCCCTGCTGGCCGAAAAGGTGTGCACCACGATCGGCATGGATAAGATTTACTTCCAGAACTCGGGCACCGAGGCCAACGAAGCCATGATTAAGATGGCGCGTAAGTACGGCGTCGAGAAGTATGGCCCGCATAAATACAATATTGTCACCGCGAAGATGGGCTTCCACGGCCGTACCTTTGGTTCCATGTCGGCGACCGGCCAGCCGGACAACGCCTGCCAGATCGGCTTTGGCGACATGACCCCCGGCTTTACCTACGCCGACTACAACGACCTGGAATCCTTCCGCAACGCCTGCACCGAAAACACCATTGCGATTATGGTCGAGCCGGTTCAGGGCGAAGGCGGCGTGCATCCGGCCACCAAGGAATTCCTGTGCGGCCTGCGCAAGCTGTGTGACGAAAAGGGCATGCTGCTCCTGCTGGACGAAGTTCAGACCGGTTGGTGCCGCACCGGCCGCATCATGAGCTACATGCACTACGGCATCAAGCCCGACATCGTTTCCATGGCCAAGGCTCTGGGCGGCGGCATGCCGATCGGCGCCATCTGCGCAACCGCCGAAGTTGCCAAGGCCTTCACCGCCGGTTCGCACGGCACCACCTTTGGCGGCCATCCGGTCAGCGCCGCTGCGGCTCTGGCCGAGATCGACGAGCTGCTCAGCCGCGACCTGGCCAGCAACGCCGAAAAGATGGGCGACTACTTCTCTGCTAAGCTGGAAACCCTGCCGCACGTCAAGGAAGTCCGCCACCAGGGCTGCCTGATCGGCGTGGAATTTGACGGCTTTGCCACCTCGACCGACATCAAGCACAAGTGCCTGGACAAGCATCTGCTGGTAACCGCCATCGGTGCCAACGTTGTCCGCATGGTGCCGCCGCTCATCCTGACCCAGGAAGACTGCGACAAGGCTTATGCGATTCTGAAAGAAGCCGTCGAAGAACTATAAAACGTCCGGAGGGCTTGGCCGGCAAGGGCCGGCCAAGGCCCCCCAGAAAAGGAGAAATCCACGATGCAAGACTTTATTCTTACCATCGGTTGTGAATACGGCAGCGGTGGGCCGGATATCGCCAAAATGATCGCCAAAGACTTGGGCTATCCGTGCTATGACCGCCCCATCATCGATCGCATCATTGAAGAAACCGGCCTTTCCAAGGAAATGGCCGAAAAATTGGAAGCTGGCGTGGAGATTCGCGGCCGCAGCCAGGCGCTGCAAAACACCGCTAGCCCCAGCAAATACTCCATTTTGACCGACCGCGTGGTCTATCTGCAAACCCAGATCATCCGCAAGCTGGCAAACCGCGGCCCGTGCGTCATCGTGGGCCGGTGCAGCGACTATGTGCTGCGCGACCGCACCGATGTGCTCAACGCGTTTGTCTATGCCCCGGAAAGCGAACGGCTGAAACACATCATGGATGTGCTCGACGTTTCCGAAGAGGCGGCGCGGGTGCTCATCGACAAGAACGACAAGCAGCTGCACGCCCGCTATAAGCAGATGACCGGCACCTACCGCGGCGACCGGCACAACCGGCACATTCTGATCGACAGCAGCGTGCTGGGCTTTGAAAAAACGGCCAAATTTATCGAAGACTTCGCCAAGCAGAAGTTTGGCGGCTAACACGGACTCCTAACAAAGATGTTAGAACCATTCGGGGCGAATGTTCGGCATCTTTTTATTTTGCTCGAAAGGACGATGCAAGATGGAAAACAAAAAAACATCCTCGTTCGACAAGGTGCTCGGCGCTTGGGACATCCTCGTCATTGCATTCGGCGCCATGATCGGTTGGGGCTGGGTGGTCTCCTCGGGCGACTGGATCAACTCCGGCGGCGCCGTGGGCGCGGCCATCGGCTTTGCCATTGGCGGCATCATGATCTTTTTCGTGGGCCTGACCTATGCCGAACTGACGGCCGCCATGCCGCAGTGCGGCGGCGAGCACGTATTCAGCCACCGCGCCATGGGGCCAATCGGCTCGTTTATCTGCACCTGGACGATTGTACTGGGCTATGTGAGCGTTGCCTGCTTTGAAGCGTGCGCCCTGCCCACCATCATCACCTATATCTACCCTGATTTCTTACAGGGGTATCTGTATACGGTCGCCGGCTTTGACGTGTATGCGTCCTGGCTGATCGTCGCCATTCTGGTTGCCATCTTTATGACCATTGTCAACATCCTGGGCGTCAAGACGGCCGCCATGCTCCAGACCATTCTGACCGTCATCATCGGCGCGGTCGGCATCTTGCTGATTGTCGCGTCGCTGTTCACCGGCTCGGCTGACAACCTGCAGGGTCAGGTCTTTGCCAGCGACACATCGCCCCTGCACGGCATCCTTAAGGTTGCGCTCTTAACCCCCTTCTTCTTCATCGGCTTTGACGTTATCCCGCAGGCCGCCGAAGAAATCAACGTCGACCTCAAGAAGATCGGCCGCATCCTGATTCTGTCCATCGTGCTGGCCGTTGTGTTCTACGCGCTCGTCATCCTCGCAGTCGGCTATGTGCTGCCCCAGAGCGAAATTCTGGCGTCTCAGGCCGGTTCCGGTTTGGTCACCGCGGATGCCATGGCCAAGGCCTTCAACAGCTCCATTATGGCCAAGGTGCTCATCGTCGGCGGCATGTGCGGCATCGTCACCAGCTGGAACTCCTTCCTCATGGGTGGCAGCCGCGCCATGTACTCCATGGCCGAATCCTACATGATTCCGAAATTCTTCGCCAAGCTCCATCCCAAGCACAAGACCCCGATCAATGCGCTGTATCTGGTCGGCCTGCTGACCGTTCTGGCGCCCTTCGCCGGACGCAAAATGCTGGTCTGGATTGTGGATGCCGGCAACTTCGGCTGCTGCGTGGCCTACTGCATGGTGGCCATCTCCTTCCTCATCCTGCGCAAGAAGGAACCCGACCTGCCCCGGCCCTACAAGGTCGGCCCATATAAGTTCGTAGGCGTGATGGCCGTACTGATGTCCGGCTTCATGGTCGCCTGCTATCTGATTCCTGGCTCGGGCGCAACGCTCGTCTGGCAGGAATGGCTGATGGCCGGCGGCTGGGTTGTGCTGGGCGCGGTGTTCTTTGTCGTCTGCCGCATCCGCTATAAGGAAAAGTTCGGCTCCCTGGTGGAAATCATCTCGGACGCCGACGCCGCGACGCTCCAGGCATCCGACCGTGATCTCGACCTGGCGCTTGACAACGCGATTGAAGCCGCCATCGAAGCGGCGATTGCTACCGTACTGAATGAGGAGGCTGCGAAACAGCTATGAATAACTTTACCTACTATCTTCCGGTCAACATCGTCTTTGGCTGCGGCCGGGTCGCCGAGGTCGGCGCCCTGACCGCGCCCTACGGCAAGAAAGCGCTCATCGTCACCGGCCGCTCGAGCGCCAAGAAATCCGGCCTGTATGACCGGGTAAAGGACAGCCTGGCCGCAGCCGGCATCGATTCGGTGCTGTTTGACCAGGTTTCCCAAAACCCGCTGACCACCACCGTTGAAGAGGGCGCACGCATGGCCACCGCGCAGGGCTGCGACGTGGTCGTTGCCATCGGCGGCGGCTCGATCATGGACTGCGCCAAGGGCATCGCCTTCATGGCCTGCAACGACGGCGACATCAACGACTATATTTTCAACCGCAAGCAGAGCGACCGCGCGCTGCCGCTCATCCTCATCCCCACCACCTGCGGCACCGGTTCGGAGGGCAACGGCTTCTCGGTGCTCACCAACCCGGAAAACGGCGACAAGAAGAGCCTGCGCTGCTCGGCCATCATCGCCAAGGTGTCCATCGTCGACCCCGAGTGCATGCAGACCATGCCCAAGAAGGTGCTGGCCTCGGTCGGCTTTGACGCCCTGTGCCACTGCATCGAAGCGTACACCTCCAAGATCGCGCAGCCGTTCAGCGACGCGCTCAGCCTGTACGCCATTGAGGCCATTGCGGGCAGCTTAGTCGGCCTGTACACCGGTACGGACACCAGCACCGAAGCCTGGGAGAAAATCACCATTGCTTCCACCATCGGCGGCATGGTCATCAACACGGCGGGCGTCACCCTGGCGCACGGCATGGAGCACCCGGCCAGCGGCTTAAAGGACATCGTGCACGGCCTGGGCCTGGCGGCGCTGACGCCGGCAGTCATCGAGGCATCCTATCCGGGCGCGCCCGAGAAGTTTGCGCGCATTTCCAAGCTGCTGGGCGGCACGGACGCAGCCGACTGCGCCGCGCAAGTTAAGGCGCTGCTGCAAAAGCTCGACCTCACCTGCACGCTTGGTGAACTGGGTCTGGCCGAGACCGACGTCCCGTGGATGGCCGAAAACTGCATGAAGGTTTCGGCGGCCAGCGTAGCCAACAACCCGGTAGTCTTTACCCAGGAGCAGATTGCGGACATCTATCGCAAGGCCCTGTAAGGGGGCGGCGCGCATGGAATGCAGAAACGCGACCCTCGCGGATTTTGACACCGCGTTTGCCTGGATCGAACAACTTTGGTCGTATCGCACCTATGACCGGGCACAGACCGAAGCGGTCTACCGGCGGGTGCTGGCCAACCCGGACAGCTTCTTCTTCCTCCTCGAAGACCAGGGCGTCTGCCGGGGCATGTGCCACGGCGATTACTTCGACACCTTCTGGATGCAGGGGCCGACCTGCTACGTGTCCAGCCTGTTTGTAGACCCCGCCTTCCGCGGCCAGAGCTATGGCGCGGCGCTACTGCGCCACGCCGAGCAGCTCGCGCGGGCGCGCGATTGCCGGGCGCTCATTTTGGACTCCGGCCTGCCCCGCGTGGAAGCCCACCAATTTTACGAACATATCGGCTTTGAAAAAAGCTGTTATGGATTTGAAAAACCCTTATAATCACAACACAGACAGCCGGGAACCCGTCCAAACGATGGGTTCCCGGCTGTCGTGTTTTTGGTTTGTAAAATTTATTTTTCAAAAACTTTATTTAATGTTGACTTTTTCAGTCCAATATAGTATGATAAAGTAATAGTAATAAGAATTATTATCGACGCCTTGCACGCCGACCGCAGAGGAGTAATGAACTATGGACCTGAAAGGAACCCGCACCCAAGAGAATTTGCTCGCCGCTTTCCAGGGCGAGTCCATGGCACGCAACAAGTACCTGTTTTTCGCTGAAAAAGCCCGTCTGGAAAACCATCCCGAGGTAAGCGAGCTGTTTGAAAAACTGTCGGTCAACGAAGGCATGCACGGCAAGCTGCTATTCCACGCGCTCAAGGGCATCGGCTCGACCACCGAAAACCTGCAAGCAGCCGCCCGTGGTGAGTACGGCGAATGGAGCAGCATGTATCCGGAATTCGCCAAGATCGCCGAGGAGGAAGGCTTCCCCGACATCGCCAAGCTGTTCCGCAGCATTGCCAAGATCGAGCAGGAACATGAGTTCCAGTTCATGGCCGCGCTGGCCAAGCTGCCGCGAAATGCGGCACCGGCCGAAAAACCGGCTGAAAAACCGGTCGAGGCCCCGGCACCGGTTCCCAAAACCACGTCGGCTGTCGGTTACCGCTGTGTGTTCTGCGGCGCTATTTACGAAGAGCGTCCGGATGTATGCGACCTTTGTCACGCCATCGGCTCGTTTGAGCAGACGACCTACCAAAAGACCGTATAACACCCTTGCACGCTGCGCGCATGCGGCCGGGACACCACCCCCCGGCGGCATGCGCCCTTTTTTTCCGGGTTCGGAAAAAAACTTAATGGAATTCTAAATCTTTTCGCGTACGATAGTACCAGACACTTGTGCGGCTCATGCCGCGTTTCCCATAACCCGTGAGAAGAAGGAGGAAGATCATTCATGATCGTTCAGTGGAGTGACCGCTATTGCATGGGAGTTTCAGAGTTTGACAACGACCACAAGCAGCTGTTTCAAATCGCCGGCAAAATCATCCAGACCGTCAACCAACACATCCACGATTCCAAAATGCGCGTCTTTATGCTGCGCGAAGGCATCAAATATTTAAAGGACTATTTTGACGTACATGCCGTGCGCGAAGAAGCCTACATGCGCAAAATCGCCTATGACGGCTATTTCCAGCACAAGCGCCTGCACGACGAGTTCCGCGACATCCAGCTGGTCAAGTACGACACCATCCTGCAACACGGCCAGTGCACCAAGGATGAGATTTTGGAGTTTGTCGGCAGCGGCATCGGCTGGCTGCTCGAGCACGTCACCACCGCCGACATGGCCATTGTCGGCAAGGGCCAGCTCAGCCGCCCCCAGGCCGACCACGTCAACCGCGAGACTCTGACCGACGAGATCAACGGCCTGTTTGTCTCCACCCTCAACTTGCAGGTCAACGCCCAAATCGAGACGACCGAATACAGCGGCGAACCCTTCGGCGATGCCGTTTACCAGCAGCTCACCTACACCCGCGGCGCCCAGCAAATCACCGTCATGGCCGGTATCGAAAAGCGGTTCCTCATGCGGGTGGCCCGCATGATCTACGGCGACGAGATGAGCGAAGCCGATGCGCTCATTCTGTCCACCTTCGAGATTTTTGGCGCCAACTTCTGGCGCACCCTGGCCAGCCGCTTTGTCAGCGACAATGCCGGGCTGAAATACAAGGAAAACCACTTCCTGACCCAAAAGCAGCTCGAGCAGAAATTCATCCAGCGCCAGCCGCTCATCTCCATCCTGTTTTCGTCCGACCAGGGCGGCTTCTTTGTCGCTTCGGACGACGAACTGCTGTGGAAGACCGGCCAGCAATACGCCATGGCCCGGTAAATCTTACACACGAAGCACAAGATGTACAAGAAGTTCCTCGTGTACTTCTTGTACATCTTGTGTTGTATAGATAGCACCTAAAAACCCCCGGCAAGGCTTTTCCTTGCCGGGGGTTCGCTGTTTATTGAATGGTGTAACCGCCGTCGATGAGCAGGTTATGGCCGGTGATCATCGCGGCCGCGCCGCTGCACAGAAAAGCGATGGCGCCCGCGACTTCGTCGGGCTCGGCGAAGCGCCGGCCGGGGATCTGTTGCCGGAACGCGTCGCCGACCGGGCCGTCCCAGGCCTTATGCCCGAGCTCGGTGAGCACCACGGTGGGCGATACCGCATTGACCCGGATGCCATGCACGCCCCATTCGAGGGCCAGCACCTTGGTCATGGCGATGATGGCGCCCTTGGATGCGCAGTAGGCCACATGGCGGTCGAGCGCAATCACGCCCGCCTGGGATGCCATGTTGACAATGCACCCGGCCATCTTTTGGGCCATGAAGTACCGGCCCGCCATCTGGGCCATCAGGAAGCTGCCCTTGAGATTGACGTCCATGGTGCGGCCCCAATCCTTTTCGGACAGGTTTTCGGCCTTGTCCAGCGCCACGATGCCCGCACAGTTGACCAGGATGTCCACCTGGCCAAAGCGCGCACAGGCGGTATCGAAGATGCGCTGCCGGTCGTCGCCCTTGAGGATGTCGGCCGTCACGCCCAGCGCCCGGTCGGGCGAGAGCGCGGCCGCGATGGCGTCCGTCTGCGGGTTGCAGTCGGCCAGCACGACATTCGCGCCTTTGCCTAGGAAGAACCGGGCGGTCGCGTTGCCGATGCCGGCCGCGCCGCCGGTGATGATAGCGGTCTTGCCGCGGATGGAAAACTCGGGGTCCGCGCCGTAATATGGCAGCATAAGGGGTTCCCTCCTTCCGGTCAGCCGCGCTGCTGGTCGTATGCCATGTAGCAATCGACCTTGGGCTGCGAGGAACAGCCCGGTTCGAACTCGGCGCCCAGGAAGGTTTCCGCCAGCTTTTCGATGGTACGGATGCCCAGGGTAAAGGCCCCGAAGCAGGCCACATTCGCGTCATTGCTCTTGCGGGCGCGCTCGGCCGAATAGACGTCGGTGCACAGCGCGGCATAGCAGCCCTTGACCTTGTTGGCCGCAATGCTCATACCCAGGCCGGTGCCGCACAGCAGGATGCCGCGGTCATACGTGCCGTCGGCCACGCCGCGCGCCACCTGGAAGGCGGTATGCGCATAGATGGGGTCATCGCTGCCCAGATCGACCATGTCATAGCCGAGCTTGGACAGATAGCCGATCAGGTCTTCTTTTTGTTCCTGCGCATTCGGGTCGCAGCCGATCGCGATCTTTTTCATGGGGTAGCTTCCTTTCCGGTTTGGATTTTCTGCGGGATCTTGGATTCCGCCTTGGTGGTTTTTCTCAGCGAGATAATGAGCGCTGCGCCGTTGCAGACAAAGTAACCGAGCGACAGCACGATGGACAGCGCCTTAAAGGCTTCCAGCCCCAGGCCACCCAGGGCACACACGATGCCGCTGCCCACAAACGCAGCCAGCACGACAAACGCAACCACGCGCAGACCGAGCGCGACGCCGGTGACGGTAAAGGGGATATCGTCCTGGTGCATTTCATTGGCATAGTCCTGAAGGGCGGTGCGGTAAGCGGTCGCATTGGCTTCTTCCTCCGGGTACTTTTCCTTGGCGCCTGCCAGGCCGGCCAGGATGGTATACAGCACGGCGGTGAGCACAAACGTGGGCACCAGGATCAGATTGCGGTGGATGACGCCCGCAAACACCAGACCGAACGAGAACACAATCGATACGCCCCAGGCGATCGCGGCGGGCATGTTGAAGTCCTGATGGCGGTATTCATTCCAATACCGGGTAAAGCCGATGCGGGGGAAGAGGAAGTGTTCGCAGATGCAGATAACGCCCGCACCTTCTACGGCCATGCCCAAGTAAACCAGGATGGCGTCCGCCTTCTGCACGCAGGGGAAGCAGGCAGCGACGGTGATGATGGTGCCCATGATGTAGGTCATGCGCTTTTGGCTGACCTTGGAAAAGACCACATTAAAGGACAAGACAATGCGGTAAATGGTCGGGTTTGCGGTGGTCCAGCCGGCGATGATGACCGCCAGCAGACCGGTGTAACCGAGCAGGGTAAAGGTGACCGCGCCCGGGTCGAGCTGGGTCAGAGGGGTGTTTAAGATGATGGCTGCCGTGGCGCCGAACACACCGGCGACAATCCAGGCAAAGAAGTGGCCGATGTACATGCCGACCGCCGAAGCGTAGCCGTACTTATAGCTCTTGGCGTAGCGCAGCATGGGCATGTCGTTCAGGCCGATGTGCCATGCCAGGTTGCAGGTCCAGGCGAAGCCGATGACATGCAGCACGCCCAGGTGTTGCCCGGTTTCACTGGAGCCGTTCCATACATGGGTGTTTAACAGATTCAAAAAGTCGCCCGGGGAGCGGATGGCGCCGTAGCCGGTGGCATCCAGAAGCTGGGGCAGGGTGACGATCAGGCCCACGAAAAAGAGGGCGATCATCCAGGGGACACAGGTGGTGGCGAACTTGGACACGCCTTCAAAGCCTTTGGCCACAATGAATGTAATAACCGCGCCCAGAACCAGCACGATCAGCACAAATTTGGCGCTGGTCGGGTACCAGTTGAGCTGAATGGGGACGTTCAAAATACGCCGGATGGCGGTCGCCGAAATGCTGATACCGGCCGCGGCGAGCGCCGACAGCCCTAGGCCGAGCACGACGTTATACACCTTTTGCAGGCGGCCGCCGAAAATGCGGCCCAAGTAGCTATACAGCGTCAGCCGGGTTTGGGTTGCGATCTTCGCGCAGAAAAAGGTAAAACACAGTACCGCCAGCAGGTTGCCGATAAACAGGCCAATTAAGATATCGCTGGCTGTGCAGCCATACTGCACGAGTGTGGCGCCGATGACAAATTCGGTCGCGGCGATGTGCTCGCCGCCGTACAGGCCGATAAAACTGCCGATGCCGCTTTGTTCCTTATCGGCAACCGGCCAGTCGCAGCGCGGGGTCGCCCGCACGCGATCCATGACATTCTGTGACACAAAATCCCTCCCTGTTGCTGCCCGCGCCCCCGGGGCGCAGGCCCTGCCCGGCCGGGCCGGGCGACTTTTCTCTCCAACTTCAATAAAAACTTACGCGATCTGCTCCTGAATGGCGTCCGCCATTGCGGTCAGAATGATGCAGCACGAGGTCGCGCCGGCATCCAGTACGCCCCGCGAACGCTCGCCCAGACGGCTCGAGCGCCCAAAGCGGGCCACCATATCCTTGGTCGAATCGCGCCCGTCGGCCGCTGCCTGCTTCATGTGCGTGAGAGCGTCGGCAAACGGCTGGCCTTCCTGCGCGCCTTCGCGCAGGGCGTCCACCGCCGGACTGAGGGTATCGACCAGGGTCTTATCGCCGACCTGGGCCTGCACGATCTCTTGCAGGCCGGACAGGCCGCTGCTCAGCATGCGGGATAGGACGTCCAGGTCGATGTCGGACGCATCCGCGCCCGCGTCGGCCGCGTCCATCAGGATGGTGCCGTAGATCGGGCCCATCGAGCCGCCGATCTCGGAAAACAGGATGTTGCCCAACTCGGCGAGGCCTTGGGTAAAGGAGAAATCCTGATCGCCAAACCGTGTTTCAAAGAGGGTAAACCCTTTATTCATATTCATGCCGTGGTCGCCGTCGCCGATCAGGCCGTCGACCTCGCCAAGATAGGCCTTATTTTGCTGGATAGCGTGCACCATCGCCAAGAGGATGGGCTTGCCGTCCCGATTCAGAAAGCTATTCATTGAAAAATCCCTCATTTCTGTTTCAGTCCCATGCTGTTGGCCGGCAGATCGATGAGCTGCTTGAGCTCGTCGTCCAGCTTCATAACGGTGAGCGTGGCGCCCATCATTTCCAGGGATGTAAAATAGTTGCCCACGTATGCGCGGTGGATGCGGATGCCCTGCGCGGTCATCAGTTTCTCGATCTCGTTATAGAGCACATACAGCTCCATGACCGGCGTGGCGCCCAGGCCGGATACCAGCACGACCACTTCGTCGCCGTCCTGGAACGGATAGTCGGGCAGGACGATGTCCAGCATGCGTCCGGCGATGCCAGCCGCGTCCTCCAGCGGGCAAACCTCGATGCCCGGTTCGCCGTGGTGGCCGATGCCGACCTCCATGGTGCCCGGCTCGATGGTAAAGTTGGGGTGGCCGACCGCGGGCAGGGTGCACGGCGCCAGGCCGATGCCCACGCTGCGCGTGTGGTCGATGGCCTTCTGGGCCGCGTCGATAACCTCATCGAGCGTGCCGCCGAGCGCCGCCTTGGCGCCGCCGACCTTCCACATGAGCACTTCGCCCGCCACGCCGCGGCGCTTTTCGCGCTGGTCCTTGGGGGCGGATGCGACGTCGTCGTTGGCGACCACGGTCTTGACCGTGATGCCCTGGCGGGACGCCATCTTGACGGCCATCTTGACGTTCATGTTGTCGCCCGAGTAGTTGCCGTACAGGCAGGCAACGCCCTTGCCCTGGTCGACGGCCTTGAAGCTGTCCAGGAAGGCGGCCGCGGTGGGCGACGAGCAAATCTCGCCGACCGCGGCTGCGTCGCACAGGTTTTCGCCGACATAGCCGATAAACGCCGGTTTGTGGCCCGAGCCGCCGCCCGTGACCACGCCGACCTTGCCGGCCGGGATGTTCTTTGCCTTGACGACACGTTTATTTTCGGTGCCCTCGACCAAATCCGAATGCGCTTTGAGGAAGCCCTCCAGCATTTCGTCCACGATGTTGTCGGGGTCATTCATGATGCGCGGCAGTTTATTCATTTGGGTTTCCTCCTTGTCTTACGGCTTGAGGACGACTTTCATTGCGCCGTCCTTGCCGGTCTTGGCCAGTTCAAAGGCTTCTTCCCACTGGTCCAGCGGGAACTGGTGGGAAACCACGCCAGCCGTGGGCAGCTTGCCGCTGCCAATCCAGTCGATGACCGTGTCATAGCAGAACGGGCTCAGGTGTGCGCCCAGCAGGTCGAGCTCCTTGCGGTCGGAGATGATGCTCCAGTCAACCGTGACCGGCTTGCCGAAGACCGAGAACTCGACGAAGCGGCCCATCTTGCGGATGGCATCCAGGCCCTGCTGCACGCTGGACGGATGGCCGGTGGCTTCGATGTAGATGTCGCAGCCGTAGCCGTCGGTCAGTTCCTTGATCTTCTGGACCACGTCTTCCTTACCCGGATTCATGACCAAATCGGCGCCGAACTCCTTGGCCTTGGCCAGGCGGGCGTCGTTCATGTCCAGCACGATGAACAGGGTCGGATTGGCCTGACGGATGGCGCCGACCATGCCGAGACCCAGCGTGCCTGCGCCCGACAGGACGACCACGTCGCGGGTGGTGACCTGTGCGCGCTCGACACAGTGGAACGCGCAGGCAAACGGCTCGATGAGGGCCGCCTTTTCAATCGGCATATCAAACGGTACCGCGTACGGCAGCGCTTCCTTGGTCAGGCGGACGTATTCGGCCATGCCGCCGTTGACGTTGTTCTGGAAGCCGAACAGGTCGTGCTTTTCACACATCCAGTGGCGGCCGGTCTTGCAGAAGCGGCACTGGCCGCAGGGCACGATCTGCTCGGGGCAGATGCGGTCGCCCAGTTTCCAGTTGCCGGCCACGTTCTTGCCCATCTCGACGACCGTGCCGACAAATTCATGGCCGGGAATCATGGGCGCCTTGATGTACTTGGGCTGGCCATCCAGGCCCCAGAAGCTGGCCGCGCCGCCAAACGCCTTGACGTCGCCCGCGCAGATGCCGCAGGCCTCAACCTTGAGGATCATCTCCCCTTCACCGGCGTGCGGCGTGTCCACGGTTTCCAGCCGGTAGTCCCCCGGTGCATACGCGACGATTGCCTTCATTTTTTCGGGTAAGTTGCTCATGATGCTTTCTCCTTTTTGTTGTGTCGGTGGCGACCAAACGCCTGCATGAATCCATTTACCAAAAAACCAGACCGTAATCTTTTGTGTTTTTATAAAACAAAAGATTATTTAGGAAATCTAGGTTTTTTACCAATTAAAGGTAAATTTTCCGGAAATACAGCTCATTTTCTTGGAATAACATAGATTTTAGGTGGCTTCTGCTTTTACTTTTGTATTTCCGTTTGACATAAGTATAGCCTTGTTATTTCCTCTTATCAAGCATAATACCGCCCGATATTTGCCCTTCATTTTTGTGCATTGCGACGAAACACAGGCGGCGTTTGCCTTTTTCGCCCCAGGTCGATATAATAGAAAAAAGGCCGCAAGCTGCCTTTTTGAGTCCAAGGGGGGAACCATTCATGCCGTCCAATGCTGCTGCCATCAAGCAGATCAACCGGGAAAACGTTCTGGCATTTCTATATACCCAGCACAGCACAACCCAAAAAGCCATCAAAGATACCTTACAGCTCAGTCGTTCGACCATCATCCAAATCCTCAAGGAATTCGAGGAGCAAAACCTGATCGTCAAGCGCGGGCATCTGGAATCGACCGGCGGCCGCCGCGCGGCCAGCCTGTCGTTTTCGCAGTATGCCAAGGTCGCCATCGGCGTGGAGCTGCTGGCCGGTTCGTATGAGATCGTCGCGCTCGACCTGTACGGCGAGACCGTCAAATGCGAGCGTTTTGACCTGCCCTACGAGAACACCGACTGCTATTACGAGACCGTGTGCCGGTCGGTACAGGCGCTCATCGACTCACTGACCCAGGACCCGAGCAAAATCTTGGGCGTGGGCATCGTCCTGCAAGGCCTAATCTCCACCGATGGCACCCAGGTCACCTATGGCAAGATTTTGGGCTGCACCGGGCTGCGCATCGACGTCTTTACCCGCCACCTGCCCTATCCGTGCCAGTTCTTCCACGACGCCGAGGCGGCGACGCTGGACGAGCTTTGGCAGTCGCCCGGCCTTACCAATGCCATCTACATCCACATCCGCAGCAACATGAGCGGCGCGATTGTGGTCAACCGCCAGTCGCTCATCGGCACCGAGCTGAAAAGCGGCGTCTTTGAGCACATGACCATCGTGCCAAACGGCAAGCTGTGTTACTGCGGCAACCACGGCTGCCTGGATGCCTATTGCTCGACCACCGCGCTGCTGCATGCGGACGAAACGCTGGATTCGTTTTTCCATGCCCTGCGCACGGGCGATCTGGAAGCGCGCGCGCGGTGGATGGAATATCTGCACTATTTGGCGCTTGCCATCAACAACCTGCACATGATGATCGACTGCCCGGTCATCCTGGGCGGCACGGTCGCCAAGTTCCTGCAAGGCAGCGACCTCAAACTGCTGCACCAGTTCATCCACGACAACACCGCCTTCCCCACCGAACGGGAATTTATCCGCGTGACCTGCTGCCCGGATTCCCCGATCAGCCGGGGCGCGGCGCTGCCGGCGATCAAGAAATATTTGCATTCCATTCTGGGGCACGATTTTGTGTTCTAAGGCAAATCTTACACATGAGGTATAAGAAGTACAGGAAGTTCCTCCTGTACTTCTTGTGCATTTGCACACGAAGTACAAGAAGTTACTCGAATGCTTTCGGTATACTTACACAGGAAGTACAACAAGTACAAGATGTTTTCGACGCATCAAGGCCGTCCCGTAAGGGGCGGCCTTGTTTGATTTATCGAGGTTTTATTTCTCTAAGTTTGAGTGGAAGAGATTTGATTATTTCCGGTCCTTTTGCAGAGTGCCTTTTTACCAAATCGGTAAAATTCCAAAATCCGAAAAATAGAGGTACCCTATGAAAACGTATAGATGGAAGAAAAACGAACGGCCGCCCCATGCGGGACGGCCGGAAGGCGCTCAAAGGGCGGGTTTGGCGCAAAAAAAACAACGCCCGTAAGCCGGACGCTTTTTTCAAAACGCCGGCCGGACGAAGGTTAGGAATTTTTCTTTTTTCGGTGATGGAAGTCGGCGAGCCATTCAAGCTCCCAGGCATCCAGGGGGGCGTCGGCCGCCGCCGGATGTGCCGGTTGCCGCCGCAGGAAGCCCACCAGCACCGACCGCAGATAGGCGGCCGGGTATTGGGCGGCCCGCAGCCGGTCGGCCCAGGAGGGCGCGTCCAGGAAGGCGGACAGCGTGGCGCCGCTGACCCTCTCCCACAGGCTTGTCCGCTCCTCGGCGGACAGCGGCTGCTGCTGGACGGTCACCGCCGGGGCGTGCCGCAGTTCGGCCAGCGCCGTGCGTACCAGATCGACGTGCGCCTTGGGGTAGCGGGTGACCAGATCGTCGTAATTCATCTGGGTCTGGATGGCCGCCAGCTGGGTTTCAGATGGCTGGTATTTGCGTGTGCGGTTGGCCTGGATGGCCCGGACGCGCTTTTGCGCCTTGCGCTTGCTGCCGGACAGTAAGGCCTTGGCCCGCGCCTTGACGAGCGCCAGATAGTCCCCAATCGAGGCCGAGGAGGAAACCGAACCGTCGGCATGGTAGTTGGTTAAGTAGGGGGTTTGCAGTTCGGGCTCGGCTAGCAGGTCGTACTCGTATGTAAACACGTTTTCCTCGCCCGAGGGGTACCGGTGCTGCTTGAGCAGCCCGGCCAGCTTGAGCTTGCGCCAGAGGGTGCCAAACCGCCGCGCCTTTTCCCGGCAGTAATGCAGCACGCCCGCCGGGCGGAGCTGGAAGCCTGGGATGTCCAGCAGCCGCGCGACCAGGCCGAACAGGCCCTTGACGCCCAGCGGCAGCTCCTGGCTGCGCAGCACCGCATTGGGCAGGCGGGTAAAGCCGCGCACAGCCCGGTCGCTTGGCTGCAAACGCAGGTCGCCGTTCGGGCGCTCGAGCGATGTGGTGTACTCAAAGGCGTGGACGGTTTCGGGCGCCTGGCACAGGTCATAGGCGTGAGAGAAACCGCCGCCCGGGCCGATCGAGTAGAAATGGTGCAAGTAACCGGAGGACTTGAGCTCATGCCACGCTTTTTCGAAGGTGTACCGGCTGTCGCCGCATACGCGGTACAGTGCGGCCTTGGTCAGCGCAAAGCCGGGCATTCCGGCAAAAGACTGCATCAGCAGATACAGACCCTTGGCCGGCAAAGACAACTGCGCGTCCTGCAACACGTGGTTATAGGACATCGTAAAGCCGGTGGCCATCGAACAAGCCCCCCTTTCGGTGTGAATTTTGGACAAAACAAAAATCGGCTGGTGCATCTGAAACACCAGCCGATAAAATTTCATCGAAAACACACGCATGAACTTGACATAACCCAGGGTTCTGTATATAATGAATACATAAATACGAGTTATGCGCCATAGGCGCTGTTTGGATCTGGTCCTTTCAGATCTCAACCGCTCACCGGTGTTGGTAGCACCTGTGGCGGATAATTTGTATTGAAAGCGATTCGGGAGCTAACCGGATCGCTTTTGTTTTTTCGCTTTACTGTAATTAAGAATAGCATGAAATTGGGAAAGTGTCAACTAAAAATCAGGAGAAGGGATGGGAAATGACGACCTTTCCTAGGTGTGCGGTTTTCTTGACTATTCCAGCATTACTGGTAAAGTCTGCGCGAAACGACTTACCACAGGAACGACAGTTTATTTCAATATACATCTTAACATCCACTTCAGTATGCGTATTATTCCGCGATGCGGTACCTCTGCTGCTTGCCAGAGCCCTCCTTAATCAGAAGTCCCTTTCCGACCATGTCTCGTAAAACCAGAATCGCCGTCGCCTGAGATACTTTCAACTCGGCTTCCACATCCTTGCGAATGATGTATCCCTGTTTTTCAGCTAAACGGAGTAGTATTTCCTGTCGGTTGGCTTTATCAGTAACCTTCGAAGGTGCTGTGGTTGTTACATCCTTGCGCTTTTCTGCATAGTTGGTGTTGGGGAGCGTGATCTTAAAGGCGTTATCTGTGACCTCAAACTGGGGCTTTACTGCATACTCTGCGTAACTCTCATTGATTTTTAGAATACCTGTACCGTAAGCCTCAATCAACTTCAGACGGTAAAATACATTAGCCAAATTCTGATTGCGGAGTGCAGATACACCCAGCATGATATCATCAAAGGTCAGGCCGCGAACCAGACCGCCAATGGTCACAAACTCAATGCGGTCATCAAAGATACTGATCAGTGTGGAGCCGCTGAAGCTATAGTCGCGGTGGGTAATGGCATTGAGCAGTGCTTCACGCAACGCTTCGCTGGGATAATCCCGCTTGTCGATGCGATCCAGCCCTTCAAATTCTGCACGGGTATGATTGAACTGATCAATGTAGGAATAGGCATCTTCTAACTGCGTGAGCAAAGAGCCGCTTAACTCCTTGCGGTCACGAAATACGCTTTTCTTGCTTCCATCAAATACGGCCAGTTTAATGGTATGGATGCACTGGTCAGACAACAACATGCCAAGATTGGTATAAGTTCCATCCGAGCCGATAATGTTTAATGTGCGCTTTTGCTGATCTCCGAAGGGTAGATTATGCTTAGCAAAATAGTTTTCCGCTTTCTCAAAAGTCAGTTGCTGATTAATGGAGCGAGCGTCTTCATAACGGTCGCCACTGGTTTCCTTGATCATATTTAGGATAGCAGTTTCCGAAGCCGGAACGGAGGAGGCATTCTGTCTTACATACACCCCCTCTGGACGGATACCCTTTCCGGCGAGATAATACGGGCGGGCAGTACCTCTCTGTACCGTCAAAACCACAACAGGCATTCCTTCAATCGTTTCAACAGCACACTCGGTAAACATAGTGACATCTGGACGAATGGAATCTCGAATCATGTTCGTAATGCGAAGCATGGTTGTGTCTGTGTTTTCTACACCATAAACACTTCCGTCATCGCTCATACCAATATAAATTTTCCCACCCTCTGTGTTTGCAAAGGCAACTACTGTGTATTTGATATCGTCGATGTACTCCCGCTTAAATTCGGTAGTTTTATTCTCAATCATAAAAACGACCTCGATTCTAATAATTGCTTCTAATAATTA
>JAUMSA010000380.1 GCA_031293105.1 Butyricicoccus sp.
ATTGTTCTTATCAAATCTGCTTTCGAATGCGCTCCAAAGCACCCTTTTCCAGACGACTAACTTGTGCCTGTGAGATGTGTATTTCATCGGCGGCCTCCATCTGGGTGCGCCCTTCGAAAAAACGCATTTGTACAATACGCTGTTCTCGCTTGCTTAGGGAGTGAATGGCTTCCCGTAATGCAATTTGCTCCAGCCAATGTTCATCCGTATTTTTGTGATCTCCAACTTGGTCCATAACACAAATGGCATCCCCACCATCTGAAAAGACCGGCTCAAAAAGAGAAATGGGTTCCACGATTGCATCCAAGGCAAAAACCACATCTTCTTCTTTCATTTCGAGCGTTTTGGCAAGTTCGGTGATAGTGGGCTCTCGCTGATGTTCCCGGATAAAGGCTTCCTTGGCTTGTAAGGCTTTATAGGCTGTATCCCGCATGGAGCGAGAAACACGAATGGTGCTATTATCCCGCAAATACCGACGAATTTCACCGATGATCATTGGAACTGCATAGGTAGAAAACTTGACGTTCAAGTCGCAATTAAAATTGTCAATTGCTTTGATTAAACCAATGCATCCTACCTGAAATAAATCATCGACCGATTCTCCGCGGCCATTAAAACGCTGTATGACGGATAGTACCAGACGTAGATTACCATTAATAAGGCGTTCACGTGCGTTTTTATCACCAGCCGAAGCGCGACGTAATAGACTTTCCATTTGATCTGATGGGATCAAAGTTAACTGGGATGTGTTCACTCCGCAGATTTCAACCTTTGTTTGCATCCTGCTTTCCTCCGTTCCAATCGCGTTGTGTAAAAGCATTTTGCCCCAATGCTGGACAAACATACTCGACGATGGACGGTATATTTTTTAAAATTCGACGGTATCCGCGTGCTTTTTTGTACCCCAGTAAATAGGGAAGTGTGATCTAGGTTTGTCATCCGGTGCAGCCCATGGTATAATAAAATACAAGGCATGCAATAAGGAGGGATCATATGTTATTCGAACATATTGACTTTTTAGATGAGAATTTTCAGGTGCAAAAAGACCAGTTTGTCGGTATTCGGAATGGTAAAATTACCTACGTTGGCGCACAAAAGCCGGATGGTGAGTGGGGCAATCATTATGTCGGACGGCACCGTTTGCTCATGCCTGGCTTTGTCAATGCGCATTCCCATGCGCCCATGGTCATGCTGCGGGGATACGCAGAAAATTTACCGCTTGACCGTTGGCTGAATGAAAAGGTATTTCCGTTTGAGGATTGCTTTACCGATCCGGCCATTCATGCAGCAACCACTTTGGCCTGTGCGGAAATGCTGCGATTTGGTACAGTATCATTTTCGGATATGTACTTTTACTGCCAGACCATGGCCGATGCCATTTTGAAAAGCGGCATGAAATGCAACCTAAGTCGAGGTCTTACCGTATTTAACGATCAACCTTATGAAGAACTGGAAGCTTATCGGGATAATGTGGATTTGTTGCAGCATTATCACAACGCGGGCAATGGCCGCCTGAAAATCGATCTGTGTATTCATGGGGAATACACCACCACACCGAAGGTGGTCGAGGCGGTTGCGCGTCATGCCAAGGAAGCCAATGTTCGGGTACATGTACACCTTTCGGAAACAAAAAAGGAACATGAAGAGTGCAAGGCACGCCATGGGATGACTCCAGCGGCGTATTTTGAATCGCTTGGCCTACTTGATCAACCGACATTAGCAGCCCACTGTGTATGGGTAGAAGAGGCAGACTTGGATATTTTAAAGCAAAAAGACGTTACTGTCGCCTGCAATCCGGTTAGCAATATGAAATTGGCCTCTGGGTTTGCGCCAATTCCAAAGATGTTGGAGCGTGGTATTCGTGTTGCACTGGGAACCGACGGATGTGCCTCCAACAACAATTTGAATATGATGCAAGATCTCTATTTGTTCGGCCTGCTGTATAAGGGTGTAACCAACGATCCGACAGTCGTTACTCCACAACAAGCATTGGCTGCTGCAACCCTTCATGGATTCCAAGCACAGGGACGGTATGACTGTGGAAAAATCGCAGTAGGGCAAAAGGCTGATCTGATTGCACTGGACACCGATGTGCCGTGGATGTATCCGGCAACCGATGTGCCGTGTAATTTGGTCTTTGCAGCCCAAGGAGCCGATGTGAAATTAACCATGGTCGATGGCGAAGTGCTGTATCAAGATGGGGAGTATCGAACCATTGATATTGAGCGCGCACAGGCAGAGACACAGCAGTATACCGATGCAATTATCCGGAAAGTGAACGGCTAAGGAGACCAAACTATGTATGAAAGAATAAAGGAAGCCGCAGAATATATCCAACGCATTTTGCCTTTTGCCCCCAAAGTAGGGATGGTTCTGGGGTCTGGTTTGCAGCCCTTGGCGGAAGAAATCCAGGATGCGATATTGATTTCTTATGATCAGGTGCCTCATATGCCGCATACAACCGCACCCGGGCATATCGGACAGTTTGTATGCGGTTATGTAGAAGGGCAAGCAGTTATTTGCATGCAGGGGCGATTGCACGGATATGAAGGACATGCGCCGGAGGATATCGTGTTTCCAATCCGTGTCATGCGTGCCATGGGGGTACAGGCCTTGATTCTGACCAATGCAGCCGGCGGAATCAATACCAGCTTCACGGTTGGGGACTTCATGCTGATTGAGGATCAAATCAACTTTACAGGCAAAAGTCCGCTGATCGGGCCCAACGATGAGGAAATCGGTCCGCGCTTTAACGACATGACCTTTGCGTTTACACCCGAACTGCAGGAAAAGGCAAAGAAAGCGGCGCAGTCTTGTGGCATTCCTCTCAAGCAAGGGGTATATATTGGCGTGAATGGGCCACAATTTGAAACGCCGGCTGAGATACGAGCTTTCCGTACACTGGGAGCCGATGCAGTCGGCATGTCTACTGTATTTGAAGTCATTGCGGCTGCGCATAGTGGATTACCCGTACTGGCGATTTCAATGATTACGAATATGGCGGCTGGCGTAAAGATGCAAGCGCTATCCGGTACAGAAGTGGACCAAACGGCGGAGCAACGGAGTCAAGATTTCCGCAAATTGGTGCGGGAAATTATAAAAATGCTTTAAATTCACATAAAAAAATCGGACGATGTACATCGTCCGATTTT
>JAUMSA010000073.1 GCA_031293105.1 Butyricicoccus sp.
CATAAGACAGGGGGCTTTTTATATGGCAATCGAACGGAAAGAAATTGAGCATATCGCGCAGCTTGCGCGGTTAGATATTGGCGGTGAAAATTTTGATCACCTGGCACAAGACATGCAGGGGATTGTAGCCATGGTCGATCAGTTACAGGCCTTAGATTTGGGCGATGTAACCGATGTGATCGATACCGAACGTAAAAACGCATTCCATGAGGATGTCGTCGTACAGGAATTTACGCCGGAAGAATTGATTGCACCCAATGCGCCGGATTTCCAGGCTGGCGGCGTCGCCGTTCCGCGCGTTGTGGAATAACGAGAGGGGGATTACGATGGAATTATTTAAAAAGACAGCATCGGAGCTTTCTTCCATGCTTCAAGCAAAGGAAATCAGTTCGGTCGAGCTGACCAAAGATCTGCTGGCTCGTACCGAAGCCGTAGAGAGCAAGGTACAGGGCTATGTGACCCGCACTCCTGAGCTGGCGCTAGCACAGGCCGAGCAGGTTGACCAAAAGCGTACCGCTGGGGAAGAACTCTCGGCATTGGCCGGTATTCCGCTTGCGATCAAGGACAACATTTGCACCAAGGGCACTCTGACCACCTGTGCTTCTAAAATGCTGTACAACTTTAACCCGCCCTATAACGCGACGGTTGTTGAAAAATTGTCCGCGCATGATGTGGTTATGATGGGCAAGGCGAACATGGACGAATTTGCAATGGGCTCATCCTGCGAAAATTCGTTCATGCATCCGACCTATAACCCGCACGATCTGTCCCGCGTACCGGGCGGTTCTTCGGGTGGCTCGGCTGCTGTTGTAGCAGCTGGTGAAGTACCACTGTCGCTCGGTTCGGATACTGGCGGTTCGATTCGTCAGCCGGCGTCGTTCTGTGGTGTTGTGGGCTTGAAGCCTACCTATGGTGCCGTATCCCGTTACGGTCTCATCGCCTTTGCTTCTTCGCTTGACCAGATCGGTCCGTTTGGCCGCAGCGTTGAAGACGTCGCAATGCTGTTGGATGCCATTACGGCGCATGATCCTCGTCACGACTCTACCTCGGTACAGGTACCGTTTGCCGGAACCACACGCGCCAATCTCAATCCGGATATGTCGGGTATGAAGATCGGTCTCCCGACCGAATACTTCGGGGAAGGCATCTCGGAAGATGTGCGTAAAAATGTGTTAGCTGCTGCGGATGCTTATAAGGCAATGGGGGCCGAAGTGTTTGAAATTTCGCTGCCGCTTTCGGAATATGCACTGCCGATTTACTATATTCTGTCCTCCGCGGAGGCATCTTCCAACTTGGCTCGTTTTGACGGCGTGAAGTACGGCTACCGGACTCCGAATGCCGATGAAGATTTGATTGCTCTGTACACCAAGTCTCGTTCGGAAGGCTTTGGCCAAGAAGTACAGCGCCGCATTATGCTGGGTACCTATGTGCTTTCTTCTGGCTATTACGATGCCTATTACAAAAAAGCCCGCGCTGCACAGCGCAAGATCAAGGCCGAATTTGCGGCAGCCTTTGAAAAATGCGATGTGATTTTGACACCTGTTGCGCCTACCACCGCTTATCCGGTTGGCTCCAAGACCACCAATCCGCTGGAAATGTATGCAGGCGATATTTGCACGGTTTCGCTCAACATCGCTGGTTTGCCTGGTTTGGTTCAGCCTTGTGGTTTTGACGCCAACCATATGCCAGTCGGCATGCAGCTGATTGGTCCGCGTTTTGGTGAGCAGAAGCTGCTCAACGCTGGTTTAGCATTTGAGCAGGCAGCAGGTATCAAGAATCTGGTTGCCGAACTGTAAGGAGGGAAAGACTTTATGAAATACGAAGCCGTCATTGGCCTGGAAGTACATGCGGAATTATCCACAGAAAGTAAGATCTACTGCTCCTGTTCGGCAAAGTTTGGTGCAGGAATCAATACACATACTTGTCCGGTCTGTACCGGTATGCCCGGTGCGCTGCCTGTCTTGAACAAGCAGGTCGTGCACTACGCAGCAAAGATGGGTCTGGCCACTGGTTGCACAATCAATCGTTTGTGCAAGGCAGACCGCAAGAATTATTTCTACCCTGATCTTCCAAAGGCATATCAGATTTCGCAGTTCGATGTGCCGATTTGCGAAAACGGCGAGGTCTTTTTCTATGTAAATGGTGAGAAAAAGTCCTGCCGTTTGGAGCGCATCCATTTTGAAGAGGATGCCGGTAAGCTGCTGCACGATGAAATCGATGGTACCGTGGTCGACTTTAACCGCTGTGGTGTTCCTCTGATCGAAATGGTCACCAAGCCTGACCTGCATTCTTCGGCTGAGGCCAAAGAATTTCTGGAAATGATTAAAACTACATTATCCTACCTGGACATCTGCGACTGTAAGATGGAGGAGGGTTCCATTCGCTGCGACGTAAACGTTTCCATTCGTCCGGAAGGTTCGCAGGAGCTGGGGACTCGCGTGGAAATGAAGAACATCAACACCTTCTCTGGTGCGGTTCGTGCGATTGACTACGAAATTGCACGTCAGATCGATGTTGTTGAACACGGCGGAGAAATTCAGCAGGAAACCCGTCGTTGGGATGATGTCAAGCTGAAGAACACGGTTATGCGTACCAAGGAAGATGCGCAGGATTACCGTTATTTCCCGGACCCGGACTTGATTGCTGTTGAAATTGACGATGCTTGGTACAAGCAGATCGAAAGCGAAATTCCGGAACTCCCGATCTCGCGCTATGAGCGTTATTGCAACGAATATGGCATGACAGCAATGGAAGCCCGTCAGCTTATGGATTCGTTCCCCAAGGCTAGCCTGCTCGATGCAGCTGCGGCGTCGGGGAAGGTTAAGCCCAAGGCTGCCGCGAACTGGATTTTATCGGACATCTCCAAGTATCTCAACGATAAAGAAGTCGAGCTGGAAGATACGCGTCTGACCTCGGATAAGCTGGTTGATCTGATCTGCCTGATCGATTCGGGGACAATTTCGGGTGCAGCCGGTAAAAAAGTTCTGGTTCAGCTGTTTGAAACCGATGAATCGGCCGAACAGATTGTGGAACGTTTGGGGCTCAAGCAGGTATCCGATGAAGGGGCTATTCTGGCCCTGGTACAGGATGTACTGGCGAAGAATCCCAAGACCATTGAAGACTATAAGGGCGGTAAGAAAAATGTCACTGGTTTCTTGGTTGGCCAATGTATGAAGGCTTCTAAGGGGCAAGGCAATCCGCAGATTATCAATAAGTTGTTGGCACAGGAATTGGCTAAGCTGTAAAAGAATTTTGTCAAAAGACGGGCTTTTTACAAGTCCGTCTTTTTCCTTCACAAAATATTCATTTTGAATTTTTGCTGCATTATTTACTTTCATGCAGTAATGTGTTACGA
>JAUMSA010000087.1 GCA_031293105.1 Butyricicoccus sp.
GGTATTAAAGGTTTCCATAATCTCCTTTTTGCCGCCCACTGCCGCAACCGGGAATCCGTTGCCAATGGCTTTGCCCAGACAGGTCAAATCCGGATCGACATCATAAAAGGAGGTCGCGCCACCGAGAGCGACCCGGAAACCTGTGACAACTTCGTCAAAAATCAGGTAAATGCCTTCCTGGTCACACAATTCACGCACCTGTTTGAGATAGTGGCTGTCGCATTTCAGGCAGCCAAACGTTGTATTGAATGGGTCAATAATGATGGCTGCAATCTGCCCCTTGTTTTCCTGACAGGTCTTTTGCAGATGATCGAAATCATTGATTCGGCAAAGCAGGGTCTTTTCATAAACATCGCGCAGCATCCCCGCCGAAAACGGGTCAGGACGATACAGGTTCTCCTTTTTGGATAAGACATTGAGCAAAACTGAATCATGCCAGCCGTGGAAAGCCCCCTGCATTTTGATGATCTTGTCTCGTCCAGTGGCTGCGCGTGCCGCGCGGATGGCATGATAGGTCGCTTCCGAACCACTGCCGCAGGCCAGTACCCGCTCGACCGCCCGCATATGGCCGGTGATCTTTTCGGCCAGGCGTACTTCCGGTTCGCTCACACCCACACCATACAAATCATATTTCTGCACCGCATCGACAACTTTGTCTTTGATCTCCTTGCAGCCATATCCGACCACCATCGGTCCCCAAGCGCCCAGAAAGTCCACGTACTTCTTGCCATTTTGATCCCAGAAATATGCGCCTTCTGCCTTAGCGGTCACAAAGTCGGGCGGATAATTCCGAATGCAGGTGTTGATGCCGCCCGGCAGGACAGCTTTTGCCCGTTCCAGTAGTGTGTTTGCCATGTTCACCCCTGTCCTTTCTGCGCACGTTTGCCTAAAAAATCATGAATGCTGTTTGCACAGGCTGTCACCTGCGAAAACCGGACCTGTTCGGAACCCGAATGCGCATGCCGGATCTCACCTGGTCCAAAATTGATGGTGGGGATGCCCAACATCTCCTGATAAAAATATTTATCGCTCAAACATTTCATCGCTTCCACGCCACCCTTCATGCCGTTCTCCCGCACACAGGCAGCAAATTCGGTGACCAGCGGGTGGGAAAAATCCAAAACGCTCCAATCGCGCTCAAATACATACGAACAATGTACCCGACCGCGCAGCGCTTCATCGGCTTGCAGAGCATCGGCGATGCGCTGCTTCATATCTGCCGTATGCAGGTTGGGCAGCACTCCGACCGAACAATGCACCACCGCCCGACGCGGCACTGTGGCCGGCCATTCGCCGGTATGGAACATGCCCACATTAAAGACTGGCAGATAATCCTCATAATACTGCGGGGGATTTTTCCGGCATTCTTCCCGATAGGCGGCATGCATCTCCCGCAGGCGTTCGATCGCCCGCAAAGCCAGTTCAAAACCGCTCAGACCGGTCTGATGCATCGCCGCCGTATGCGTGGATACCCCTTCGCATTCCATTTTGAGCCACAATCCTGCCCGGTGGGCTGGCTGTATCATTTCATCGGTAGGTTCCATGACGATAGCGGCCTGGCCCTCCATCGGATGACGCGCTACCCAGAGCGCACCATTGCCGCCGATCTCCTCTTCCACCACGATGTGACCGACCACATCAAAGGGCAATCGCTTCCCCTGCAAACTCAGCAGCCAGAACACCATATAGATGACCGCAATGCCACCTTTGTCATCGCAGGCGCCCAGACCATACAGGATATCGCCATCCACGGTAGGATGCAGCAAATTTTCATCCCCTTTGCTGGCGAATACCGTATCGATGTGGGCATTTAAGTAGATGGGCTTTTGCTCCCCGGTGCCCGCCCAACGGATTTCCAGGTTGAAGTGTCCCGTATAATCGTTTCCGCCGATCGGTCCCGGGCACCATAGGGGATCTTGCTGGATGCGGTTGTCCATCTCCAGCTTTTGAACGATCACACCCGGAATCTCCTGAAATTTCTCCAGCGCATATTGACAGGCCTCCAGTTCCTCATTGGAATACGAACGGATGGCCACCAGTTCGGTCAAAAATGTCTGCATCTTTTCGCGCAGCCACGCCGCTTTTTCCTGACCGATCTTTTGTTCCAGCACAAACACCCCTCCCCTTAGTTTTTCTTTTTCTCTCGGTAAATGACCAGAAGCAACAGGATAATGATACTGCCCTGTACGATCTTGCGTCCCGCATCCGAGATATCCAGCATGGTCATCAAACTGGTAATGATAATCATAATAATGACCCCAGCGATGGTGCCCAAATAGTTGCCCTTACCGCCAATGACCGCTGTACCGCCAACCACCGCAGCAGCAACCGAATCGAGCGTATACGTGTCGCCGGTACTAAAATAGCTGGTTCCCGTGTAGCCAAGCAGCAGGAATCCGGCGAGCGCCGACAGCACACCAGCCAATACATAAAGCAAAATCGTAATACGTCCCACATGCACGCCGGAAAAGCGGGCTGCAGTCGGATTCATGCCAATGGCATAGACCCGGCGGCCAAATACGGTCCCGTTGAGCGCGAACAGCACAACAGCCGCCAGGATGATCCAGATGAGCAGCGAACCGTTGATGATGCCACCCAGTTTGCCATTGGCAAGATTGGACACGATATCCGAACTTTTGCCACGCGGTGCACCGCCCGAATAAATATAACTCAGGCCATAGACCACATTGCCCATGCCAAGCGTCATGATCATGGGCGGGATTTTCAGAAAATACACCCCAACGCCATTGAGCAGTCCAATGACAAACCCGACCAGCAAAACCAGTACGGCTGCTTTGAGGGTGTTTTCATTTTTGCCGGAGATGATCGCGGCCGACAGGATATTGGTAAAGGTGAT
Source organism: Butyricicoccus sp. (assembly GCA_031293105.1). GTDB lineage: Bacteria > Bacillota > Clostridia > Oscillospirales > Butyricicoccaceae > Butyricicoccus_B. The sequence continues at coordinate 2,858 of JAUMSA010000087.1, forward strand.
GACATAGCCGATCGACATATCCATGCCTCCAATCAGGAGCACCAGATTTTGTCCAATGGCCACAATGCCCAAAAAGGATGCCTGCCGCAGAATATTCTCCATATGGCTCAGTTCCAAAAAACCAGGACTTGCAATCTGCGCCGCAATTAGCAGCAGGATAAGGAACGAATATACAAACACCAGGGGCTTGTATCGGTCCCAGGTCATACGGTCCAGTCGTTGTGTCATATGCTCGCTCCTTTCCTTACCGGTAAAAATAGGGGGCTGTTTGCAGCGAGGCAAGCTGCTGCGAATCATGTGGATAAATAATCTGCGCCCCATAGGTTTCCTGCAATGCTTTGACCTTGGCGACGCTTTGATAAAATCCGCGAGTGTCCGCGATCAGACCGGGCACCACGGGCGGCGGGCCGAAATTGCGCGCCGTATACAAGGCATCCGACGGGAAAATATAGGTGTTTTCCTCGCAGTGCAGCACCATTCCCAAACTGCCCGCCGTGTGGCCGGGCAAGGAAACCAGCGTAACGCCGGGTAAAAACTCCCCTTCTTCCACCGTGTGAAACCGCAGATCAGGAAATTCATAATCCCCCCGGAAGTACGCATTGGCATAACCATCCGGACTGCGATGGGCTTCCAACATGGCGGTTTCCAGCTCCACCCGGGAAAGATAGATGTTTTGCCCCGCCGGCGTGCCCGAAAAGAATCCCAAGCCGCCCGCGTGGTCATAGTGCCCATGCGAGAGGACGATACCCCAGATATCCCGCACGGTCAGCCCCGCTTTTTGGAGCTGGTAATCGAGCAGATCTTTGCGGCCAATGTCGTAAGCGGCCAGGTCTTTTAAGCCGGGAGGCAACCGATCTTCGGTGTTGCCAATGTAATTGCCTGTGTCATACAGGAAGTATCCCACATCGGGATGATGGACCAAAATACTGATACTGCACAACCGCAACCAGACATGCGGGCGGTCTTTGCAGTCCACCGTGGCCCAGGATAAACCGGACAGATTGAGCGCTTCATCGTTTTCCACTTCGCCCAGCTTGAGGATGGTAAACGACAGACCTTTCATGGTTCCGCCCCCTCTCCGTAAAAATATGGCGCTGTTTTCCAGGACGCAAATGCCTGTGGATCGCCGGTGAGCATCAGCTTGGCACCTGCACCATACAGTTCCCGCAGCCGCGATGCCGACTGCTGAAACGCCAGCGAATCATAGCAATCAGCCGGTGGGGTCGCGGGATCGGTGAAGTTTTCCGCACATGGCATGGCCCGCCCCGGAAATACGTATGTTCCACACAGGGTTTCGAGCAGCAGCCCGAGCGTGGCTGGCCGGCTTCCTGGCAGATGCAGCACCCGTACGCCTTCGGCCAGGGTGGTATCCTGCTCAATATAGCGGAACCCGATGTCCGGCACCCAAAAATCGCATTTTCGGTAATGGAACCCTACATCCCCTTGGGCCAGCAGGGTTTCGGTCGCCCCGTAAGCAAAATCTGCCTGAGGCACTACGATCTGACGTCCAGCCGACTGACCGGACAGCAACGGTAAAATACCGGTATGCGTCCAACTCAGGTCCGACAGAATCACCATGGATAAATCGGATACCGAAATGCCGCATTTGGCAAGCTGCCGCTCGATCGTCTGCTCGGGCTCGGCAAAAAACGGGGTATAGGCTTCGATTTTGGCATCCCGCGCCTGTTGCCCGAAGCGGCAATCGGGCCGCACACCGCTATCATACAGCAAGTATCCTACTTCCGGATGCTTGACCAGCACGGCTGTGCAGGGCACACGCCACCAGGTCGCCGCCGGGGTGCGGTCATATTCCATGCCCATCCCGTACATATTGACGTCAATGGATTTGTCCTTTTCCACCCATCCGGTGTGTAAAATCGAAAAACCGATCTGTTTCATATGAGTCTCCCTCATTTCCGGGTCCGGATGGCGCTGATCGTCAGTGCTGCGATCAGGATCAGTCCCTGTGCGACATATTGATAATACGATGGCATGCCGATCAGGTTGAGGATGTTGTTGATGATCGCCAGCAGAAAAACGCCTGCAAATGTTCCGACAATGCCGCCTTTGCCGCCGATAAACGCCGTACCGCCGACCACGGCAGCCGTAATGGTACGCATGGTATACTGCGCGCCGGCCAAGGGGTCACCTGAACTCATAATCGCAGACAACAGCACCCCGCTCAGCGCCGACACCGCTCCGCTTAGCACATAGGTGTAGATCTTGATGCGGTCGACCGCGATACCGGTCGACATCGCCGAACTTTCGCTGCCGCCAATGGCAAAGATCGACCGGCCATAGACCGTGCGGTTGAGGACCAGCCACAACAAAACAGACGCGACCATCAAAATCAAAAGCGGCATCCGCTTGGAAAAGCCATACACGACCAGACGGGCAAAATCAATATCAATTTTGCCACCCGGCTTATCCAGAATCAACAGGCTGACGCCTGCAAAGATGGTCTGGGTCGACAATGTCACGATCATGGGCTGCTGCCGTCCTTTGGTAATCAGCAGGCCATTGAGCAGCCCAATGGCCGCACCTGCCAGCAGCGCCACCGCCACCGAGGGGCCAATGCCCCAGGTGGTCATGGTGGTGGCGCAGATGACGCTGCTCAGGGAAATGACCGAACCGGAGGAGAGATCCAGTCCTCCCATGAGGATCACAAAGGTTTGTGCATAGGCCGCCAAGGCCATCGGCAGCCAGATGGACACCAGATTATTGAGGTTGCGCAGGTTGAGGAAATTGGCATCCAACCGGCTGGCAACCAACATCAGCAGCAGTGTGAACAGCCACACGACCACGACATCTGCTTTCCGCTGCCATAAATGCTTGCGGTTGCTTTTTAAGAGTAAGATGTCTTTCATGCACTTCCCTCCTCGGATGAAATGCCGACCGATGCAAGCATGACCGATTCTTCGGTGATTGCATCATCCCGAATCTCGGATACGACCCGGCCTTCATACATGGCCAGCACGCGATCGGCCAAGCCTACGATCTCCAATAGGTCGCTCGAATACATGATGACCGCAACCCCTTGCTTGGCAAATGCGCGCATCATGCGATAAAACTCCTGTTTGGTGGCCACATCGATGCCCCGTGTCGGTTCATCAAATAACAGTACTTTGGGCTGCACGGCGATTGATTTGCCCAGAACGGTCTTTTGCTGGTTGCCGCCCGACAGGCGCACGACCAACTGCTCCGGCGAGGGGGTCTTGATCTTGAGTTGTTCGATGGTGTGCTGCACAAATCCGGTTTCTGCCTTCCGGTCAATAATCCCCAGTGCTTTTTGGCGCAGTCCCAAACTGGAAAGCGCCAGATTACCCCGTACACTGGCATCGAGCAGCAAACCTTGCTTTTTCCGGTCGCCCGGAATATAGCCAATACCAGCGGCAATGCCTTCCGACGGGCTTGATACCTTGATTGCTTTTCCGTGCAGTTCCATCGTCCCGCTGGCATGCAACACACCTGCAATCGAGCTGAGCAGCTCCGGCTGCCCATGGCCCTGTAACCCGGCGATGCCTAAGATCTCCCCTTCATACACCGAAAAGCTTACATCTCGTACCACATCGCCATAGGACAGGTTGTGAACCGAAAAAATCGTTTTCTCCCGGCTCAGCGGCTCTTTTGGCGTGAAAATATCGGAAATCTCGCGTCCGACCATCATCTTGACTAGCTCGGTTTCGTCGATCTGGTCAAGGTTCACGGTGCCGACCAGTTGGCCGTCTTTTAGGACGGTCGCACGGTCACCAAACCGGAAGATCTCTTCCATACGATGTGAGATGAAGATGACCGTTTTTCCTTCCTGTTTTAGATGCATGACGATCTCATACAGCTTGTCCACTTCTTCGCGCGCAATGGCCGACGTCGGCTCGTCCAGAATAATGATTTCCGGGTCGCGGATCATCACCTTCAAAATCTCTGCCATCTGCTGTTTGGCAACCGGCAAGCTGCCGGCCATGGCATAGGGGTCAATATCGATTTGATATCGGTCAGCAAGCTGTTGCACCGCTTTGCGCATGGCGGTTTCCCGCGTATATCCAAACCGTGCCATACCGGTCTTGGTTTCCGAACTGAGATAAATATTCTGTGCCACCGTCAGGGACGGGATAATGCTGAGTTCCTGATACACCATGGCAATGCCCGCCCGCTTGGCATCCATGGTGTCTTTAAAATTCTGCGGCTTGCCATGCAGCAAAATCTCGCCGCTATCCTTTTGGTGCATACCGGTAAGGATTTTTAGGAGCGTACTTTTGCCCGCGCCCTTTTCCCCGATGAGCACATGGACTTCCCCGGGTAGGCAGGAAAAATCCACCGCATCCAAAGCGCGTACGCCAGGAAAACTTTTGGAAATCTTGCGCATTTCCAAGATCGGCTGCATCCAATTCACCTCCATTTACAGCTTCGGGATAGGGCGTTTGCCCTATCCCGAAAGGATCAGTTATTCTTTGTACATCTCATCC
>JAUMSA010000098.1 GCA_031293105.1 Butyricicoccus sp.
ATATAATTCTAATATAAGCAGCGGGAGAAGTCAATCCCGCAGAATTGGAGGTTGCTTCTTATGAGTAAGAAAATTGTTGTAATCACAGGCAGTCCGAGAAAGAACGGCAACAGCTTTGCAATGACGGACGCATTTATCAAGGCGGCTGAAGCAAAAGGCCATATTGTTACTCGCTTCGATGCGGCCATGATGAAGATTGGCGGTTGTCATGCCTGTGAAACCTGTTTTAAGACGGGAAAAGCCTGTTCCTTTGACGATGATTTTAATCTCATCGCTCCGGCGATTCTGGAGGCGGATGCCATTGTGTTTACCATGCCCGTCTACTGGTGTTCCATCCCCGCACAAATTAAGGGCGTCATCGACCGCCTATTCTCCCTTGTGGTGGGCGGCAAGGATGTGGCAGGAAAAGCGTGCGCTTTGATTACCTGCTGTGAGGAAGATGATATGTCTGTCATGGACGGCGTTCGGATTCCCATTGAGCGTTCTGCGGCTTTGCTCAAATGGCACATGGTTGGCGAGGTTTTAATTCCCGGTGTGCTGAATGTGGGAGACATTGAAAAGACGGATGGTTGCAATCAGGCCGCTGCATTGGCAGACAAAATTTAAGCAGGAGATAAAATATGGCTAAAAAAACTGTTATACTAAATGGAAGTCCACGCAAGAACGGCAATACCTCCGCTCTGACGGCAGCCTTTGCCAAAGGCGCCGTGGAGGCGGGACATCAAGTAACCGAGTTCCATCTTTCTGGTATGAAGATAAACGGTTGCCTTGGTTGCTGGAGGGGTGGCAGGGACGCAGAACATCCCTGTTCCCAGAGAGATGATATGGAGCAAATTTATCCATTCTATCGGGAAGCCGATGTGGTCGTGCTGGCGTCACCGTTGTATTACTGGTTCATCTCTGGCTTTCTCAAAAATGCCTTTGACCGATTGTTTGCGATTGCCGAGTGCGATCCAAATTACCGCAATCCGAAAAAACAGAGCGTGTTGATCATGGCTGCTGAGGGAGCGGGCTTTGAGGAAAGCGAATATTGGTATGACCATCTGGGAAAACACATTGGCTGGGAGAGCCTGGGGAAAATACTATGCGGTTATGTAACACAGCCCGGCGATATCGAAGGTAAGCAGGAGTTGAAGGATGCTTATGAATTAGGAAAATCCATTCAATAAACGATAGAAGCTGTTTTGCATTATTAGAAAAAAGCTGATATGGCAATACAAAAACCGCTGTAATCTTCATCCCCATGCAGGATGGAAGTTGCAGCGGTTTTGTATTTTCTGAGCATTGATGTCAAACTGCATTTTTACAGTTTGGCTGCTTTTGCGAAGAAAATATGCGGGTGTCCAGAGGGATGCAATCCCTCGGCTCTGGGTCATCCAATAGGGGCGAGAGCATCCCTGTTGGCACACGACTTTCCTCGGAAAGTCTAGTGTGTTATACCTTTTGCTCCCGCTGGCGCTGGAAAGGGGCTGTGTTTGTGGCTACACAGACGCTTTCCGGTGACAGCAGGACAGGCGGATTTTGCGGAGTATGACACGCAAAAGCTGAATGAAGCATGAGCGAAATCTGCCTGTCCGTGTGTAGGCGGTGAGGGGAAATCTGAAGTGAAACGCAGGATTTTCTCTTGCCGCCGGAGGGAGCAAAAGGGATATATAAGACCCTCGTCTTGCCGCAGCGTCACGCTCAAAACCACCACGGCAGCTCCAACCAGAGATTATCCATCGCCTCTTCCTCCAGCTTCTTTGCCCGGCTCTCCCGGAGACTGAAATGGATCGCCGATCCAATCAGCGTATGCTCCGTATCGTCTGTAAAGCCATACCGGTACAGGAGATATGTCTGCTCCCTCTCAGAAAGTTTTCCTAAACCCTCATACAGCTCCCGCATTGTCTCCCGGTCAAGATAAGTCTGCTCCGGGGATTTGGCTGCGGGATTGGCAATGGCCTCGATCCGCAGCATCCGTTCATCGTCAGGCAGGATTTCATCCAGCAGGACTTTCTGAAGTCCCGGCCCGTTTTTCTTGTCGGTCATTCGCTGTTCATACTGTGCAAAGGCAGAGCGCACCAGGTCAGTCATGGTGTTTTTGATGGAGGGCGCAGCATAGGTCAGAAACTTAATGCCCTTGCTGCTGTCAAAGCGTGAGATGGCATCCAGCAGGCCGATGCAGCCCTCCTGTGTCAGATCATCCATCTCAATTCCAAGGTCACTTTCTCCCAGATTCATGCTCTGATAGAGTTCAGCGGCAGTCTGCCGAATAAATCCATAATTCTTTTCCAGAAGAAGGCTGCGGGCATCCTCATCCCCTTTTTGAGCCAGAGCACAGAGCCGCTCATTGCTCTTGGGCTTCATTCTTGTTCTCCTGTCTTGTCCCCTGTGCTATGCCATACATCAGGTCAGTCAATGCCTGCCCGAATTTTTCCAACACTTCTGTGGAAGCTCCCTCCATGCCGGAAACGCTGTCCAGAACGGCTTCAGTGATCTGTTCCGGCGTGATGTGGGGATTCTCCATATCCTGCCCTTTCGTCAGCTCCGTAAACATCTTCTGGGCGATTTCTCTGGTAAATGCCTGCTGGGCGGAAAAGTCATGGCCGATTTCTTTTTTTACCTCTTTGACCGCCAGCATAAACTGATTTTCTATGGTGGCAAGGTCTGCCTGATAGGGAGATGTCCGCAGGCGGCTGATGTTCTTTGCAGTTTTTTCTCCGGATTTGGATTTTACCGTTTTCCGGGTCAATGCGCTGAGAGTGGCATACATTTGATTTTGTGCGGCGAATCCGGCGGCAATGGTGTCATTGAAATACTGCTCCAGAGTGTAGGTCAGCTCCGCAAAGCGGGGGCTTTCCAGAAACCGATTCAGCACCGCTGTATTGACTTTTTCTGTGAATAGATTGCGTGCTGCTTCTGCGGATAAGCCCAACTCGTCAATGGCATAATTCTTCCGGTCGGGAACATTGGTTACGCCCAGCAGAAAGTCGGTGGACACGTTGAACACTCTGGCGATACGGATAATGTTATCATTACTGAGTTTATCTGTCTGGCCGGAGATAAAGCGGCTGAGAACACTGTCTCCGCAGCCGATTTTCCTGGCAAGCTCCGTCTGTGTTACCTTTCGGTCTTTCATCAAATCGGTAAGCCGTTGGCGGACGTCACCAGGTAAAAAGGTTTTCTCCATTTAGGGTGTCCCTCCTTCCTCTGACTTGGGTTTTCTGTATTTCCCGCTTTTGATCCGGGCGTCGGCGGGTTTTTCTGCATTTTCCGGGATAATCCAGCGGCTCCCCGCCCGCTGTGCGCCGGGGATTCTGTTTTCATTGCAGAGAATGGCTACACGCCGGTGGGAAATCCCCCATTTTTCCGCAACTTCAAAGGTTGATAGGTATTTCATTCTCGTCTCCTTCGTTTGAAACTAGCAACATAGAAAAGCTTATTTGACTCCACCTCTTTGAGCATTTATTGCTGATCTGGCTGCATTCTTTCTTAATGCCGGGATATCTTTATCCTGCAAATGAGTCGCAGTTTTAGGAATGACATTTTTGATGAGAAATTCGTCCGTCAGATTTTCATAGTTCTCCGGTAAAATTGCTGGAGCAATTTCTTCTAATTTGTTTAATGGCAATCCGTGTTTCCAATCATGCCGCCGATTATAAGGACAGGCATCCTGGCAATTATCGCAGCCGCATACCCACTGCTCATACATCTCATCAGAAAGTCCTTCCGGTGTATCGCTATTTCCAAATGTAGTCAGAAAAGAAACACACTTAAACGGATTCATCGTGTATGGTGCTTCCAAAGCCTTCGTCTTACAAGCACGTCGACACAAATCACATTTTTCAGAACAAGGCGGAGCGCTGCATGTATGGATAAGTTCACACTCCTGATCAATCACGTAAGCAAATAAATTGTTATAGGAGCCGTTCTCCGTATAAAAGAAATTATTCTTACGGATAATACCCAGTCCGGCTTTCATTGCCATATACCTGAGAGGGCCAACGCTGAGTGAGCCAAACTGCTCTCCGCCTTTCGCTTGGATACCATGTTCATAAAACCAGACTTCCAAGCGTTCCAGATCGAAGCGTTCCTTGCTTTTTTTCTCTGGTTCCAGAAAAAAGCTTTTCCATATTTTCCTTGTAAAGATTCTGGGAACCTATACTTTCCATAGTCAAATACAAGAATTACGATGGATTTGGCCCATGGAAATCTCGACTTTGTTTCTGTTAAATTTCCAACGCCTTTATAAAAATATTGGCTTACCGGAACATCATTAAGCCTTTGTTGATATAACTGTTTAAATCCGTCCAGTGCAGAAATAGATATGATTCCGCATTTATCAAATCCGCAGCGCAATGTCTGGTCGTAAATTTTTTGAGATAAGCTGTCCATTTTCCCGATCCTCCATCTAAAAATAAACAACAAAGAATGTTATTGACTAAGTGACTTGGCAACTCAAATATATTATAGTCGATTACTGGAATAAAATCAAGATGAAGCAGAACATACG
>JAUMSA010000107.1 GCA_031293105.1 Butyricicoccus sp.
TTGGCTCCGTCCGTATTCGTACAGCCGGTCAGCAGCCCAAAGCAGAGCATCAGGGCCAGCGAAAGCGATAAGAAACGTTTCATATCCGAAAATACCTCCTTTGATTTGAGGATAGTATGAGACGGAAGCAAACGCTTTATGCAAAATTTGCAGAATTTTTAAAGACGGATTTTTTTCCAGTGGTTCAAAACCGCCGAAGCGGTCAGGCCGGTCACCACGCCCATCGGGATGGCGCTCACCAGCAGCAAGGGCAGATAAGCTGCCACGTTGAGCGTGCCCAAAGTCAGAATGGCAGCGCCAATCTGACCGATGTTGTGCGCCGCTGCGCCGCCGATGGATACCCCCACCAGCGAAAACCAACGGCCTTCCCGCAAAAGCAGCAGGCGCATGACCAGCAGCGCAAGTAGGCCGCCAAACAGCGAAAACAGAAAACCGGTGATGCTGCCCATAAAGATGGATGCCAGCGTCACACGGCACAACAGGATGGCCAAGGCTGCCCGTGTGCCCAGCAGGGTGAGGGCAAACAGGGTGACCACATTGGCAAGGCCCAATTTGATGCCCGGAATGGGTACGACGGCCTGTAAGGGGAACATCTTTTCTACCAGGGACAGCACCAATGCAACCGCGACCAGTAGGCCGCCTTGTGCGATTTTTTTCATAGCAACCCCCTTACCGAACCACGGCGTCCACTTCATCCTGGGCGCCGACCAGCCGCACGACCACCCGGTTGGGCAGGCACACCGCGATTTGCCCGGCACGGGTCAGCTTGCCCGTGCGTACACACACTTGGTCCGGACAGTCGGAGGACGCAAAATAAACGCAGTCGTCCTCGATTTGGATGACATTGGTCACCGAATCGCCCTCGATGGTGATGGTTTCCTGATAGCCCGCGCCCAGGCGCACCCGGCGGATGGTTTCGTCATCCTGGGTGATCTCACAGGTCAGGCTTTGCGAAGGCGCCAGGGCAAAGGGCGCAAACACCAGGGCAGCCAATAGCAGCACGATAGCGATGATGACGAGGTCGCCCTTTTTCAAGTTATGAAACCAGCTCATAATCCACTCCGTCGGCTAATGTGACTTGCAGCCCTCCGGTGACGTAGAGCTTGTAATCTTGGGTCACAAAGACCGCTTGTACATCGTGTTCTTCGCAGAAGGCCATCCCCTTATCCAGCCCCATGACGAACAGAGCGGTCGTGTAGGCATCCGCGCGGGTGGATTCCTCGTCTACCACAGTCACCGCCCGCAGGCCGGTCTGCGCCGGATAGCCGGTTGTGGGGTCAAAGATGTGATGATAGCGCACACCGTCTTGCTCGAAATACCGCTCATAATCGCCCGAGGTGACGATGGAGGTATCCTGGATGTGCAGGGTGGCGATGTAACTCGCACTGTCGTCCGGATTGGCGAGGCCAACCGTCCACAGGCTGTCCTCGCTCGACGGGTTCTCGCCATAGGCACCGATGTTGCCGCCCAGCTGCGCCAGCAGTGGGGCGTCCCCGCGCAGGGACGCGACCACGTCGGTGGCATAGCCCTTGCCGATGCCGCCCAAATCGACCTGGGCGCCATTTAAGAGCCGCGCCTGGTTGTTGCCCAGCAGCTCGATGTTTTCATACCCCACATGGGTGAGCGCTTCGGCAATGTCCGCCTCGGCCGGAACCGCGGCATGATCGGTGCCGGTGCCCCACAGGTCGGACAGGGGGGCGGTCGTGGGGTCAAAGGCGCCGCCCGTCTGCTCGGCATACTCGACCGCACGGCTCAGCGCCGCGTAGGCGTCCGGATCCAAGGTGACGATCTCACCGTTGGCCGCGTTGAGTTCGGCCAGCGAACTGGCCTCCACCTGCCGCGAAAGCGCATTGCTCAGCCGGTTGATTTCTTGCTCGGCGCTCGCAACGACGGTATGGGCATCGTCCTGGGTGTCGCCCCAGGCGGTCAGGGTCATAAAGGTGTCCATGGCGAAAAAATCGGTCGAATCAGAGGCCGGTCCGCCGCAGCCGGACAGCAAAAGGAAAAGCGCACACAGCGCGCCGCAAAGCTTTTTCATAAAACAACTCCCTGGGATATTTGAAACGGCCGCAGCCATTGTCTTTCCCTATTATAATACGGACCCGGACGGCACGCAAATAAAAAAACCATCCGCAGGGCGGATGGTTTGCAGCAATTTTAAATGGCCACCGGTTCGGCTTCCGGCACATAGCTGATGTTGATAACCGACAGAACCAGCATCGCGCAAATTTGGCAAATGTACGCCAAATCGTTGTCAATGCCGTGCTGCACGGTCTGGGTCTTGTAACGCTCGTGCAGGTGCCCGATGCGATTTAAAAGCGCGTCCAGCGTGAAGGGCGGCATGGCCGGGGCAGCCCAGCGGACGAAGTCCTTTTGGGTCAGGCGGCGGCGGATGCCCAGCGCAATGCGCTTTTCGTAGATGTAGTGCGCCAGTAGGTTGCGGTCATAAATGTCGTCGTTGTGCGGGTAGCAGAAGAAATCGGTCAGGTAATGGCAGATTTCCCCGAGATCGATCGACAGGTCGCGGCCATTGTGCTGTTCAATGGTATAAGTATCCAAAAAGCGACGAATCTTTTCCATCACTTCGTCAAACATGATCGAAGGATAGTGCCGCTTGGTCAAGTAGGTGCCGGTCAGGTCGGGCTTGAGGTTACCATAACGAAAGGCGTTTTCATCAAACGTAACGCCGCAAGTATCTTTGACATAAGCAAGAAGCAGATTAGCAACGCGGGTATGGGATACAGAATCCATGCACAAAACTCCTTCATCCGGGAAACGAGTTAAGAAACCTTAACGAAACAACTGCAACCATTGTAACACACCTGCTGCGCATTTGCCAGCGACTTCACAGAAAATATACAATCCATTTGGAAAACTGTGATTGTCCACAAACGGGGACCGCCGAACACAGCCCCAAACAGAACATTTGCTGATGGGACTGGTTCGGCGGTTTGAAAAATCTGCAAAGGATGCTTAGCGGGCGCGGAAGGCTTCGCTGCGGAATTTGACCTTGCCTTCGAGCGCCTGACGCAGACGGTCACACATGGCATCGCGGTCGCGGTTGAGCGTACCGGCCAGGTTGACGTAGTTGGACGCATGGTTGGCACGGAAAATACTGCCCTCCGAGTCGATGTTCTCGAGCAGGATGAGCGTCTCGTGTGCGATTTCGATGGGGTTCATCAGATAGAACCGGCCTTCCTCCCAGTCGCGCATGAGGGGGGTGGGCAGCTCAAAGAGCAGGGTTAGCAGGCCGATGTATTCGGGCTTCATGCGCGAGAGCGCCTTGGCGGTCTGCACGGCGTGCTCTTCGGACAGCTCGAGCGAGCCAAGGCCTGCGATGCAGGTGACCGACAGCTTCATGCCCGCCTCCTTGACCATCAGACCCGCGCGCACAATTTCGTCGGCGGTTTCGCCTTTGTTGACCCGGCGGAGCACTTCATCCGAGCCCGATTCCAGGCCCAGATAGATCATTTCCAGCCCCAGCTCATGCAGCAGGTTGAGTTCTTCCTGCTTCTTAACCAGCACCGACGCCGGGGAGCCGTAGGAGGTCACCCGTTCGCACTCGGGGAACAGCTTGCGGATGTAGCGCAGCACTTCGGCCATGTGCTCGGTGCGGCACATCAGCGCATCGCCGTCGGCCAGGAAGATGCGGTCGACACGGCGGTAGGCGGCGCGAGCCGCGTCAAAGTCGGCCTTGATCTCGTCCAGCTTGCGCACGCGGTACTGCTTTTCCTTGTACATGTCGCAGAATGTGCATTTGTTGTGGCTACATCCGATGGTGACCTGTACGATCAGGCTGTATGCTTCGGACGGCGGCCGGAAAACGCGGCCTTCATAATGAATCATGGTTTGAAATCCTTCCTTTTTAAGAAATAAGAAAAAGCGCCCGGGCAGCCGCAACCGGTCTGTCACAAAAGCACTTTTTCCGGGAATATAGCCCGCGTCAGACGCGGACGTTTGGTTTTAAGCTTCGGGCTTTTCTTCCGGCTCGGCTTCGGCTTCCTCGTCCGCGCCGTCGTCGGTGACGTCCTCGATGGGCTCGTCGTCTTCTTCGTCCATCTCGTCGTCAAAGGTGGTCTGTACGGCTTCCGGCTGAACAGCGGTCGCACATTCTTCGGCGCACGAGCAGTCCGCGCAGTTTTCGCTGTCGCATTCGGCCATCAGGTCGTCAAGTTCGTTCATGGCCTTGAGCTCGGCTTCGTGGTAGACCTCTTCGCGTTTTTTCTTTTTCAGCAGCGCAACCGTGGTAGCACCCACGCCGGCAGCGACACCGGCCAGCACGATGCCCAGGCCGAGTTTACTTTTTTTTCCGTCTTTTTTCATCCGATATCACCTCGTTATAGGGATGCTTACATAGGATAATTTAACTTTAACATAGTCCAAACGATTTGTCAATGAAACTGGAAATCGTCTCCATTAGGATATGCATTACTGGCCGAGTTCATACGCGCGGCGAATACATTGGCGGTTGGCTTCGTCCAGCATCTCGTCCAGGCCGCGCTCACGCAGCACCTTCATGGCTTCCAGCGTGGTGCCGCCAGGAGAGCAGACCGCCTGCACCAGCTCGGCGGGCGTCTGGTCGCCGCGCAGCATCATCTTGGCCGAACCGATGAGCGTTTGGCAGAACAGCTTGAGCGCGTCCTCACGGTCGATGCCGACCTTCTCAGCCGAGCGCACCATGCCATCGGCAAAGGCGTAGATATACGCCGGGGCCGACCCGGCAAAGGGAATCACGTCGTTGAGCTTTTCCTCGGCGTCGAACACCACGGTCACGCCCAAGGTATCGAACAGGGCGCGTACACGCGCCAGCTGTTCGTCGGTGGCGGCGGCGTTTTTGACCAGCTCGGTCGCGCCTTCGCCCAGCATGAGCGGGGTGTTGGGCATAATACGGATGATCGGGCAGTCGGCGCCCAAGGCGGCCTGCATCTTGGCAAAGGTCACGCCCGCGGCGACTGACAGCACGAGCGGGCGGCAGTCTGCTGCCACGGTAGCCAGCCGGCCAAGCACTTCGTCAAAGTTTTGGGGCTTGACCGCCAAAAGAACGGTATCACATGTGGTATACAGGGAAACATAATCTTCGGTGACCGCAAATCCTTCGGCTGCGCGCGCAGCGCGTTTTTCCGGGGAGCGGTTGAACAGCAGGATGGCCGAAGAAGGAGTGCCGGCGGCAACCATGCCGCGCGCGATGGCCATGCCCATATTGCCCGCGCCGATGACGCCCAGGTGATATTGCTTCATGAGGAAAGACCTCGCTTTCTGCCGCCCTTGCGGCGGCCGGATATTTCTGCCTTTTATTATACCGGCCGGGCGGGCGTTTGGCAACCGTGTGAAATTTGCAGGATTTTCGATTGACTATCCCGAAAGGTGTGGTAAAATGTTCATATTCATTTCGATGGGGAGGTGATGGCTTGTATCGGACAAAAGTACATCTGGGTCTGCGCACGGCCAAAACCGCCCTGGCGGTCACGTTGGCGCTGACCGCTGCCGAACTGGTGCATTCGACCATGCCCATCTTCTCGGCCATTGGCGCTATCAGCGCCATGAGCCGCACGCTGGGCGACGCGCTGACCGCCTGCCTGACCCAACTGGCCGGGTGCGTATGCGGCTGCGTGATCGGTCTGCTGTTTTTGCTGGTGTTCCCGCATATGGCCCCGCCCCTCATCGGTGTGGGAATCGTGCTGGTCATTCTGCTGGGTATTCGGCTGAAAATCCACTTTGCCATCCCGCTGTCGTGCATCGTGTTTGTGTGCATCTGCCTGAACACCACGAGCGGCCCTTTGTATTATGCAGCCAGCCGCTTTTTGGATACCTCGCTCGGTCTGCTCATCGCGCTGGCGGTCAATATGCTCATCAAGCCATACAACAACCGCGCCCGGATTGTCCAGATGATTACCCATTTTGTACAGACCTTCCCGGATTTCCTGCATGAGCGGGTGCTGCTCGGCCATTACCCGGACTTGAAACCGCTGCGGCGCGGCTTAAAACGGTTGGAAGAGGAAATTCAGTTATACGAACGGCAAACCTTTCCGCACAAGCACATGCGCCACGAAATCGGCATCTATCTGCGCGGCTGCCAACAGCTCGCCGAGCGCATGTTTGATGAGATCAATGCCCTGTGCCTGATGGATTCACCGGGCGCGCCCGACGAGGAAGCCGTGCGCCGGCTGGAAAAGCTCGGGATTTCCGACCCGGACACCGTGCAGATTCCCGCCAGCGGCCAGCGGGAGGAAGACATTGTGCTCGCGTACCATTTAAAGAATTTGCTCGATGCTTACGATTATCTGTGCGAGATGAATGCGGCGTCGAACGCCGATATTATGAAAGATTGAACATTACGCCCATGCCCCGGACAAATTGGTCCGGGGTTTTTTGCATTTTCTTGCATTTTTAAGCAGGATACGGTAAACTAAAAGCAGCAAGATATAGGAGGGAATAAAAAAACAAGGGGGAATTGTATGTTCTGTACCAATTGTGGGAAAGAAGTGAAAGACTCCAGCTCGTTCTGCATCTATTGCGGGGCCAAGCTGTACCGGGACGAAGCACCGGCAAACGCGGAGACGCAGCCGGTTCCGCCTGTGCCGGAAATGCCCAAACCTGCGCCGGTACCCGAAGCGCCGCGGCCAGTGCCACCCGCGCAGCCGGTGCCGCCGGCCTATGCGGAACCGGAAGAGCCGGACTGGGCGGATGATGAATTTTCGCCAGCTCCGGCCAAGCGGTCGAAAACGCCGCTTGTGATTGGCATTGTAGCGGCTGTGGTGGTTATTCTGCTGGCAGTCGGCGCCGGGGTGTTCGTGGTTCGCACGCAGCAAGCGCATGCGCAGCAAATGCAGGAAGCGGCCGAGAAATTGGAGCAGGCGCAGGACGATGCCCAAAAGGCGAAAGAGGATGCGCAGAAGGCCCAGGAAGAGGCGCAGACGGCACAGGATGAAAAAGACCAGGCGCAGGCCGACGCCGAGCAGGCGCAAAAGCAGGCGCAGCAGGCCATGGATGATGCGCAGAAGGCGCAGGAGGAGGCCCGGCAGGCGCAGGAGGAAACGACCGTTTCGGCTGCCCGCGCCCAGGCGGATGAAGCGCTTGCGCAGGTCGAGGCGCGGTCCAGTGAACTGGAAAGCCTGGTAAACCAGGCGTTGAGCCAGGCGGATATGAACCGGTACAGCGCTCAATTGTTCGCGCTGTGGGATGATGAAATCAATGCGCTGTGGGCTGACCTGAAGGAAAATCTGCCGTCCGACCAGTTTGAAACGCTCCGGCAGGAGCAGCTGGACTGGATTGCGCGCAAGGAGCAAGCCATCAACGATGCAGGCAGCGAAGTGGCCGGCGGCAGCATGGAGCCCATGGTTCGCAACCTGGAAGGCGTTCAGTGGACGCGCGACCGCGTGTATGAATTGCTCGCGTATCTCCGATAACAAACGAAAAAAGGGGCGAAGCCGCATGAAGTGATCCCCAAAAGTTAGACAATATTTGAAAGCAAAAATTGTTTAAGCAACCGAAAGGGCTTGTTGTCTGTGAATTGCAGGCGGCAAGCCCTTCAGCTTTGCCTTGATGCGGTGGTTGTTGTAGTAGTCCAGATAG
>JAUMSA010000199.1 GCA_031293105.1 Butyricicoccus sp.
ACCGAAAGCAACCGCTCCAGCGGTATGATGCAGGAGTATTTCCCACCGCGGATGTATTTCACCTGCAACCCGGGCGGCGTAGGGCATGCGTGGTTTAAACGGCTGTTTGTTGATCGGGATTTCCGGCCGACCGAAAACCCGGACGATTATAAATTCATTCAGGCGAGCGTATACGACAATCCCTGGCTGATGAAAAACAGCCCGGACTATGTGCGGGCGCTGGAAAATCTGCCCGAGCAGCGCAAAAAGGCGATGCTGTACGGCGATTGGGATGTGTTTGAGGGGCAGTATTTTCCCGAATTTCAGGAAAGCACCCATGTATGCACACCATTTGAAATTCCGCGTCATTGGACGAGATACCGTGTGTTTGACTATGGATTTGATATGTTTGCCTGTTATTTTGTGGCCGTGGACGAAGATGGACGGGCGTGGTTTTACCGTGAAATCTATGAAGGTCACGACAAAACGGACGACTATGGCAACCCAGGCGAAGGGCTGACCATCGCCCAGGCGGCGGCGCGAATGCTCGAAATGACTGAGCCGGGCGAGGAAATTGCGGCGACCTTTGCACCACCGGATATGTGGAACCGACGGCAGGACACGGGGCGCAGTGCTGAGGAGATTTTTTATCAGCATGGCATCCTGCTGAGCAAGGCAAGCAACAACCGGGTACAAGGTTGGATGGATGTGCAGGACTGGCTCAAGGTGCCGATGGACGGCAGCAGGCCCAGGCTGATGGTAATGCGCACTTGTCCGAATTTGATACGAACTATGCCGCTTGTGCTGCATGATGAGAAAAATCCGGACGATGTAGCGACTGAGCCGCATGAGGCCACGCATGCGCCGGACGCGGTACGCTATTTTGTCAGCGCGCAGCCGTTGGCAGCGCATGCGCCGGTCGAGCTGGACGAGGATATGCGCAGCTATGCCGATGAGATGTCCGACTTTTTGGACTATGGATAAGGAGGTCATAAAAATGTTCGAACTGGTTTGCCTGGGTACTGCGATTACACTGGCGTTGATGCTGAAAAAAGCCAGACAGAAGGCAAAGAAACTGGAAGATCTGCTGGGCAAGGAACAGGACCGGGCGGGAAAGGCCAGATGTGACGCGGCAGGCATGCGGCAGGAAGCAATCTATTATGAGGGCAAGCTGCAAGAGCTGCAAACTGCATATACCGGCAAGACGCAGCAGATGAAGGCGTTACAGGCTGCGCTGCGGGAAAAGGAAGATCTGCTGGATGAAGCGCGCATGGCTGTGGCGGCAGCTGAGGACCGGCTGCGGGAACAGACCAAGGCGCGTCTGGCAGCCGAGCAGACACTGGAGGATATGCGCGGAGATATGGAGCAGGAGCGGCGGCATCTCGAGCACGAAAAGGCAGTCGTGACTGATATGCTGCGTATTCTTGACTACACGGGAGGGCCGACGACATGATCGACACCAAAAAGGTTCAGGCAGAATACCAGCGCGGCAAGCAATACAAGGAAAGTTTAGGGCTGTATGACACCTGTAAACAAAATGAGAATTTCTATGCCGGGAAGCATTGGGAAGGGCTCAAAACAAGTGCTGTAAAGCCATTAACCTTTAATGTGGTGCGGCGTATTATTTCGACTGCACAGGCCCTTGTGGTATCGGACGATATTGGGTTTGAGGTGCGACCCTATCTTTCAACCGCAGAGACCGATAACGAAGGCCGGATCATTGAGGAAAGCCTGCGGGCCGTGATCGAACGGCAGAAGATCAAGACACTGAACCGTACAAGCCTGCACGACTGTGCGGTATTCGGCGACAGCTGCCTGTATTTTTGGTTTGACCCAGACTTGGAGACAGGGCAGCATATGACCGGTGACATCCGCGCCGAGGTGCTGATGAACACCAACGTAATTTTCGGAAACTCCTATTCGGCAGATGTACAGGGGCAACCCTATATTCTGATTGCCCAGCGGCTGCCGGTCGAAGTGGTGCGGCAGGCGGCAAAAGCCGATGGCGTGCTGGAATGGGAAAATATCCGACCAGATTATGAGAGCCGCTATATTGGTGAGGACGAACAGACCGAGAGCAAGCTGGCGACCGTGCTGACAAGATTCTGGAAGGTACGCGCAGAGGACGGCGAACGCGTGCATTTTGCGCGAATCTGCGGCGAAATCGTTTTGAAGGATGACACCGAAACCAAGATGCAGCTATATCCGCTGGCGTGGTGGAGCTGGATCGACCGAAAGAACAGCATGCATGGTATCTCGCCGGTGACCGAGGCCATTCCGACTCAAATTGCGATCAACCAGATGATGACATACATCTATACATTCAACCGGAATCTCGCGTTTCCGAAGTTCATTTACGATGTGAGAAAATTCCCAAACGGTTGGGACCCGTCGCCCGGCAAGGCGATTGCGGTGAGCGGCGAAGTGAACCAGGCGATGATGAATGTGTTTCAGGGTATCCAATTGCCGAGTGGTATTCAGGGCATTGTAGAGATGATGCGCAACATGTTGCAGGACAGCATGGGCGCGAGCGACGCACAGCTCGGCAATGTACGCCCGGACAATACAAGCGCGATCATCGCGGCCCAGAAGGCGAGCTCGGCGCCTCTGGAACTGCAAAAGAGGAAATTCGAGCAGTTCAATGAGGACTGCATCCGTGTGATGATCGACATGATGTGTGCCTATTACGGCGACCGGATTATTGTGCTGGATGAAACTGTGCGTGACCCGGTGACCGGTGAGGAAAGCCGGGTGAAGCGGCTGGCAGAGCTGGATTTCGACCAGCTGCGCATTGGCCAGCTGGATATCAATGTGGAAGTCGGCGCGGCCAGCTATTGGAGCGAACTTGTACAGCAGACGACGATGGACAATCTGTATGAGCGGCAGATCATCACAGACCCGGAGCTCTATCTGGAGAGCATCCCGGGGGCGCAGATCCCGAACAAACAGGGGCTGCTGCGGTGGATTGCTGAGCAGAAACGAAAAATGCAGGGAGCACAGCCGGCAGCTGGGGGCAGTGCGCCCAGGTTGCCCGGCATGGGCTGACAAAAGGACAGGGCACGAGCGTCTGGACGGGCAGCGGGGCTGCCCGGAAACCTCTCTTTCTTACCCTTTTTCCCCTTGGGCGGCAGCGGGCTAGGATGCGCGCTGTCCGTCCGGGCGCTCGGAGAGGATACCATGCCGGACATTAGAAAAACAGCCGCACAGGGTGCGGCGTATGGAAGATATATTTTAAAGGAGGCAGGCAGATGAACAGCTTGTTTTTTGGGCGCGTAGGCATTCAGTTTTTTGCGGACGGAGCGGAGGCGCCGGCAGAGAGCACACCCGTGTCGGCAGGAGAGCCTTCCATCACAGACGGCACGCCGGATGGCGGTGACGCTTTTTTGGAGGGGCTGACCGGTGCAGACGACGCAGCGGAGGATACACCGGCGGACGAGCCAGAAGGCGGAGCACAGGCAGCATCGGACGACCAACAGGGTCAGCCAGCCGGGGAGACTTCGGCCGCAGCTGGTACACAAGACGGCAGCGAAGGACTGCCGCGCGACCAGCCGGTGGGTGCGCAGGCAGGTGGACCGGAACAAACCGTACAGGCAGAGATTGGAGGCCGCGCGGTACGTTTGCCTGTGCAGGCCTTGCAGGCCCTGAGCAGTGCGCTGGGTATGGATGCAGCCGCCCTCTTGCAGCGGGGCGCGGCATATAACGCCGGCCAGACCCGTGAAGCGCAGATCTTGAACGATTATGCCGCGGCTGCTGGCATGGATCTGCCTGCATATCTGAGTTTTTTGGAGGGCGAGCGCGACGAGCAGCTGATCCGCCGGGAAATGGAGAACATCCGCGGCAGATACCCGGAAGGCACGCCGGATGCGGCACTGCACGATATCGCGAAAAACACGGTCGAGCACCAGCGCGTGCAGCAGGCTGAAGCCGCCCGGCAGCAACAGGCGGCGGCGCAGCAGATGATGCAGCGGGCAACGCTGGATGTGCGGATGCGCGAACAGAACCAACAGCTCGGTGCATTCCTAAAGGATCATCCCGAGATCCGGGGCAGCAAGGACGTGCCGCAGGCCGTGTGGGACCTGGTGCGTGCGCGCGGCATGACCGTGCCGGCGGCCTACGCGATCTATGAGCGCGACCAGGCGAGGAGCGAGAGCGCCGATCTGCGTGAACAACTCAAAATTGCGAATAAACAGAACAACAATCGTGCGACATCAGCTGGCAGCCAGCAGGGCGGCGGGGACAATGGAGATCCCTTCCTCCAGGGGCTGTTTGGCTAAGAGAAAGGATGAGACAGACAAATGGCAATCAATTTGAGCAGCAAATATGCAAGCCAAATCGCGGAACTTTTCAGCCACGAGAGCTTTGTGCAGCCACACACCAACGGCGACCTGGATTTCACGGGCGCAAAGACCGTCCGCGTATACAAGCTGGAACCGAACGACGAGGTAGATTACAAGCGTTCGGGCGACAACCGCTTTGGCACCGGCGGCGACGTGCAGGACACCGTGTTCGAGTACACGATGACCCAGGACAAGGCCTGGCGCGGTATTGTGGACAAGGGCGACGAGAGCGACCAGAGTATCACGAAGAAGGCGGGCAAATTCGTCAAGATCCAAACGCAGCAGAAGACCACGCCGAACGCAGACAAATATGCGCTTAGACGGTTTGCAACGCTGGGTAATTCGGTTACGATTTCGGCCGCGCCGACTAAGACAACCGTTGTCGGTATGTTTTCGGATATTATGGCGGCGTTTGACAATGCCCTTGTGCCGGACAGCGGCCGCGTGGTGTATGTGCCGGTGGGGACATTCAAACTGGTGGCGATGAGCGACGAGTTTATCAAGATCGAGGCGCTGGGCGAGAAATCGGTGGCAAAGGGCGAGGTCGGCATGATCTTCGGGATGAAGGTCATCAAGGTGCCCGACCGCCTGATGCCGGAAAACTGCTATGCGCTGGCAACCTACACGGCGGCGGTGGCCATGCCGTATAAGATTCAGGACTGCAAGGTACACCAAGATGCGCCTGGTATTTCGGGCGCGCTGATCGAGGCGCGCAATTATTACGACGCTTTTGTGCTTGGCGAGAAGGCGGACGGTGTGTGTGCCTGTGTGCTGGAAAGCAAAAAGTTGGCCGCGCCGACCATCACGGATACGACCAAAACGGCAGTTACCCTGGAATGTGCAAACGCGAGCGAAATCCGCTATACGCTGGACGGCAGCGACCCTCGTTTCTCGATGACGGCAAAGGTTTACGGCGCTGCGTTTGACGCGACCGGCAAGACCGTGCGTGCGGTCGGTCTGGACGATACAAACGCTTACTTTACATCGGACATGGCAGAAAAGGCAGTTGCAGCCGAATAAAAAACAACAGCCGGGAGGCGGGCTTGCGCCTTGCTCCCGGCTTCCTTTTCAATGGGGAGGTTTTGCAGTATGACGGTACGGCAGTTATACACCTTATCGAGCAATCTGATCTATGAGGCGCCGTTTGACGACGAAGATCTGAGCGGCGCATTCCCGCATATCCTGAACCAGGCAATTGCCGAAAGCCTGGACTATGAAAATCAGTTTCGGCGTCTGGAAGGCCAGACGCTGCTGAAGATTGAGGATGTGCCGCTGTATGACTCGGCCGAGGACACGAGCGAGCTGCCGCTGCATGAGATCCTTTGCCGCGGTGCGCTGCCTCTGGGCATTAAGGCCGCACTGCTTGAGGAAGACGGCAGCCGGCAGGCCGAAGCCGTACTGGCGTACAACAAATTTGTGGCGGCGCTCATGGATCTGACACCAGCGGTGTTTATAGAAACGGTGGGGGATGAGGACACATGAGGCAGCTGAGTGTGCCGAGCTTTACAAGCCGGCCGGAAGGGCAAACAGCCCAGTGGGCTGTTTGGCGGACATATTGCCATAGGCAAATGGCCGGAAAAGGATGTGTAAAGGCTAGGAAGGCTTTTGCCGCGGGCAGCGGCGCAGGAACAGGAGGACGGCGAGTGATATGAGGCAGCTGAGTGTGCCGAGCTTTACAAGCCGGCCGGAAGGATACAAAATCTATGAACGGTTCCGCGGACTTGACCTTTCGACCGATCAGACCCAGATCGACGACGGACGTAGCCCCCAGATGGTCAACATGATCTCGGACGCGGGCGGGTATCCGCAGCTGCGTCCAGGTTGGCGTACGCTGCATACCATGGCGGACGGCGGCGCGATCGGAGGCATTTTTCCGTTTGAGTCAGACGATGCGGTGGAACTGATCGTACACGCGGGTACAAAGCTTATGCGGCTGACCGCATCGGATGACCAATACAGCGAAACCGAGCTGATGACCGGTCTGCATGCAGGGCGAAGCTGCGGTTTTTATATGGACGGCAAGCTGTGGATTCTGACCGGCAATGAGTTCCTGCGCTACGATGGGAAGACGGCTGCCAAGGTAGAGGACGACGCTTACATCCCGACGACGTCGGTGCTGTGCAAGCCGAGCGGCGGCGGTACAAGTCACGAAAGTGTGAATCTGCTCACGCCGTGGCGCAAAAACACCTTTGTGCCGGACGGCAACTCCCGCGATTTTGTGGTGGATACCAAGGCCATCGATGCAGGGACGACCGTGAAGGCCTGGAACAATGATAAGGAGATTACGAGCGGCATTTCGTTTGCACCGACCACCGGCAAGGTGACTTTTGCAACCGCACCGGCCGCGCCGGCGGCATCTGGTACAGCATCGCTTGTGATCCAGTTCAGCAAGACGACAGAGGGCAGCGCCGACAAAATTAAAAAGTGCACGATTTATGCGACTTTTGGCGTAAACACCGGTTCGCGATTGTTCCTGTCGGGCAATCCGGACGAGCCGGCGACCGAGTGGTACAGCGGCCTGAACGACCCGACCTACTGGCCGGACACCCAGTATATCAAGGTGGGTACATCAAGCTTTGCGATCACGAACTATCTGAAATATCAAGGTGAGCTGTTAGTCATCAAGGAGGACAACCGACAGGAAAATACAATCTGGCATCATACAGCCGACTTTGACACAAACGGTAAAGCGATCTTTCCGCTGAAAGAGGGTGTCAGCGGTGTGGGCGGCTGTGCGCGGTTTTCCATGCAGGTGCTGCGCGATGACCCGTTATTTTTAAGCCCGCAGGGCGTGTATGCGCCGATTTTGACTTATGGCATGAACACGGCGCAGCGCAATCTACAATGCCGTAGCGAGCGTATCAACGCCAGGCTCACGACAGAGGATGGGCTTGCGGACGCGGTGGCGGCTGTGTGGCAGGGATATTACCTGCTGGCGATCGGGGGCGATGCGCCGCATATCTGGATTGCAGACGCAAATCAGGATCGAAGCAAAGGCGGCTATGAGTGGTACTACTGGGAGGGACTACCGGTACACTGCTGGGGTGTGCACGGCGATACGCTGTATTTTGGCACATCCGATGGCCGAATCTGTCGGCTGAATACGGATGTGACCGACAGCGAAGGCACGCTGCTGATGAGTGCATACGCGGACGACGGACAGCCGATCCACTGGGAGTGGTACAGCAAGATGGATTCCATGGGTAGCCCAACCCGGTATAAGACACTGCTTAAGCGGGGCAACGGCATCCAGCTCAAGGCGTATTCGCGGGCGTCGTGTAAGATCCGGCTGCGCACCGAAAAAGATACGGGCAGGGATGTGGATATCGCTTACGTGGATATTTTCGATTTCAACAACATCGACTTTTCCCGTTTTACTTTTTCTTCGCTTGAGGTGCAGGAGATCATCTATAAGCGCAAAATCAAGAATTTTCTGTTTTTGCAATTACAGCTTTCGGGCGATGCACTGCATGAAAGCGCGGGTATATACTCGGCAGCGATGCACTACAGCATCAATGAATACGCCAAAAAGAAACGATAGGAGGGATCCGTGTGGGCATTGTAGATCTGGCATTGCTGGAACTGTATCGGCAGGAGCAACGGCAAAAAAAGCGCGTGCGCCGGGCGAAATTCATCTGGCACCGGCCGATGCTGCGCCGGTTGGAGGAGCTGAACCGGGACGGCATGCCGAGCGATGAAATTGCGCGGATCCTTGGTATTTGGCCGGAAACGGTGCAAAGCAAACTGCGCGAAATGAAGGCGGGGCGGAAGGATGCGTAACACCCTAAGTGACCTGAACAATTATCTGTTTGAGATGATGGAGCGGCTGCTGGACGATGACATGACCGATGAGCAGCTGGAAACCGAAATAAAGCGCTCACAGGCCGTGACATCGGTCGCTGAGTCCATTGTTCAGACGGGCGATTTGGCACTGCAAGCTGCGGTTTATGCGGAGGAATATTGCATGGACAAATTTAACACGGGGCGGGAGCCTTCGCACATTCCTTCTATGTTGAGGGCTGAGTAAGATGCGGGTGAAATTCACGCAAGAGGCTGCGGCCTTTATCCGGGAAAATGCACCCGGCCGCAGCACACGCGAGCTTGCGGACATGCTGCAAGCCCGGTTTGGGCAGGAGTTTCCACCGGAAAGCGTGGCGAACTATAAAAAGCGTAACAAAATCAAAAGCGGCCTGCCGCCAGGCGGCGCGAACGGGCGGCGGGTATTTACGGACGCGATGCGTGCTGTGATCGATCAGGCCGGCAGCACGCCGAAGAGTGCCGCGATTGCGCGGGAGCTGCGCGAGCGTTTCGGTGAAGCGGTGTCGGCAGAACAGGTGCGGGCGTACCGTTGGCGCAATGGACTGCTGCACGCGGCACCGGGCAGCCAGACAGCCCGCGCCCGTGGCCGGTATGTGAGAGGCTGTACGCCGGCCAATGCGCTGCCGGACGGCAGCCTGGTGTGCCGGAGCGACGGATATCTGTACCGAAAGCAGGGCAGCGTCTGGGAGCTGGAACACCGACTGCACTGGCGAAAGGCCAATGGAAAAATACCGCCAGACATGCTGCTGATCTTTCTGGACGGCAACCGGCGGCATGTAGATGCGGCAAATCTGGCACCTGTGCGCCGGGACGAGCATTTGCAGATGATCCGGCGCGGGCTGCGGTTTGCGGATGCTGCGCACACGGGAACGGGTGTGTTGATCGCGCGATTGCAGCGCATGACGGTATACTATGCCGGACATTACAAAAACAGCCTGCCGAAAGCGGGCGCGTTTGATAGGTATACTATGCCGGACATTGCAAAACAGCCGCACACCTGCGGCGCATTCCATAAGGCAAAGGCAGATAAACAACTGGGAAGGCCATAAGGCCGGAAAGGACAAAGTTATGAAGAACATCTACATTCAGAACCATGCGGAAATCAAAGCCATCTGCGCGGGAAAGAACGACGAAAAGCGCAAATATGATGTAAACATCGGCCTGGACATCTTCGACAAGCGCCGCGACCTGAAATACGACGGCAAGGCGCGCGCTGAGTACAAGCAGTTCTGCGGCCTACCGCTGAGTGTCAAGGATAAGGATCTGCTGGGTCTGTAAGCGGAAAGGGGGTGTCGGGGCGGGCTTTCCGCCCTACTTGGTTCATGCAAACCGAAATTATTGTATCCCTCATCACCGGAGGTCTGGCGCTGATCGGCGTGATTCTGTCCAACCGGGCGGCCGGAAACCGAAACGATGAGGCGATCCGTACCGCGCAGGCGGTCACGGATGCGAAGCTGGAGGCTTTGACCCGCGAGGTGCGCGAGCACAACAACTTTGCCCGACGGATGCCGGTGGTCGAGGAACAGATCAAAGTGATCAATCACCGAATCAAAGACTTGGAGGAAGGAGATAAGGCATGAACATTACCAAAGGAACTTTAGCGCGGACGATCATCCTGGCGCTGGCGCTCATCAACCAGGTTTTGAGCGTGTGCGGCGTGGCCGTGCTGCCGATCGAGGACGGGCAGGTCGAAACGCTGGTATCTACCGCCTGGACGGTTGCGGCTGCGGTCGCAGCCTGGTGGAAGAATAACAGCTTTACCAAGGCGGCGATCGAGGCCGACCACGTGCTCAAGGAGAAAAAGAATGGCTGATT
>JAUMSA010000239.1 GCA_031293105.1 Butyricicoccus sp.
ACCGAAAAGGACGAATTTATCTATCACGAGATGATTACCCATGTGCCCATGGCGGTGCATCCGAACATTCGTAAGGTGCTCGTTATCGGCGCGGGCGATGGCGGCGTGGTGCGAGAACTGACCCGCTATGCGTCCATTGAGCATATCGATATGGTGGAGATTGACCCGCTCGTCGTCGAGGTATGCAAGAAGTATTTGCCGCAGACTGCGTGCCGGTTTGACGACCCGCGCTTGACCATCCATTATGCGGACGGGCTGAAATTCGTCCGCCGCTGCGAGGATGCATATGATTTGATTATTGTGGATTCGACCGACCCGTTCGGTCCGGGCGAGGGCCTTTTCACCCGTGAATTTTACGGCAACTGCTTCAAGGCTTTACGCGAAGATGGTATCATGGTGAATCAGCATGAAAGCCCATTCTACGATGCTGATGCAGTCGCTATGCAGCGCGCCCATAAGCGCATTGTGGAATCGTTCCCGATTAGCCGGGTCTATCAGGCCCATATCCCGACCTATCCTTCTGGGCATTGGTTGTTCGGATTTGCTTCGAAAAAATATCATCCGCTCAAAGACCTTCGGGAAACCGACTGGAATCTTCTGGGTTTAAAATGCCGGTATTATACTACCACCCTGCACAAGGGGGCGTTTTATCTGCCGGCCTATGTGGAGGAATTGCTGCAAGATGTTGAAAGCTAACACCGAAACCTTTTTAGCCTGTGACGCGCCGTATGAGCAGGCGAACATTGTGTTGTTCGGCGCACCGTATGATTCGACGACCTCTTTCCGTCCGGGGACCCGGTTTGGCCCGCACGCCATCCGCTCGGAATCGTTTGGGCTGGAAAGCTATTCGCCGTATCAGGACCGGGATTTGACTGATTATGCGATTTTGGATAGCGGCGATTTGGAGCTGCGCTTTGGTGGACCAGAATCGGCACTTGCTGAGATTGAAGTTTGTGCCGATGGCATTTTGCAGGATGGAAAGATTCCTTTTCTGCTGGGCGGTGAGCACTTGGTAACTTTGGGTGCGGTTCGCGCTTGCGCCAAGCGGCATCCCGATCTGCACATCATTCACTTTGATGCGCATACCGACCTGCGTGAAGCCTATTTGGGCGAACCGCTGTCGCATGCCTGTGTCATTCGCCGTTGCTGGGATATTCTCGGTGATGCGCGAATTTATCAATTTGGTATTCGATCGGGTGACCGCGAGGAGTGGCGCTGGGGCAAAGACCATGTCCAGACCCAACGCTTTAACACGGAAGGTCTGGGGCAGATTGTCGAAAAGCTGCGGGGCAAGCCGGTGTATTTTACACTCGATCTCGACGTGCTCGACCCGTCGGTATTCTCCGGCACGGGTACCCCGGAACCGGGCGGCATCTCATTTGAAGCGTTGCGCATCGCGGCAACGCTGGTATGCAGCAAATTGAACATTGTCGGCTGCGATGTCAATGAACTGAGTCCGCATTATGACCCGAGCGGCGCGTCCACCGCGGTAGCATGCAAGATCGTACGGGAAATGCTGCTCGCTCTGCAAGAATAAGAAATAGGAGGAATGATAGAATGGGAAAAGTATTAATTATCGGCTGCGGTGGTGTCGCATCGGTCGCCATTCATAAGTGCTGTCAGAACAGCGAAGTTTTTGAGGAAATTTGTATTGCAAGCCGTACCAAGTCCAAGTGTGACGCACTCAAGGCAAAGCTGGAAGGGACAACCAAGACCAAGATCACGACCGAGCAGGTGGACGCCGATAAGGTCGATGAACTGGTGGCGCTCATCCGCAAGGTGCAGCCCGATCTGGTTATGAATATCGCATTGCCGTATCAGGACTTGTCCATCATGAATGCCTGCCTCGAATGCGGCGTCAACTATATGGACACGGCGAATTACGAGCCTGAGGATATCAGCGATCCGGCTTGGCGGGCTGTTTATGAAAAGCGTTGCAAGGAAGAAGGATTCTCGGCCTATTTTGACTATTCCTGGCAGTGGGCGTACAAGGAGAAGTTTGAAAAGGCAGGTCTGACAGCGCTGCTTGGTTCGGGCTTTGACCCGGGCGTTACCCAAGCTTATTGTGCGTATGCGCAGAAGCATTTGTTCGATCAGATTGACACCATCGATATTTTGGACTGCAACGGTGGCGACCACGGCTATCCGTTTGCGACCAATTTCAACCCGGAAATCAACCTGCGTGAGGTCTCTGCACCTGGGTCGTACTGGGAAAATGGCCACTGGGTCGAGATCCCGGCTATGAGCATCAAGCGTGAGTATGATTTTGACCAGGTTGGCCCCAAGGATATGTATCTGCTGCACCACGAGGAGATCGAATCGCTGGCCAAGAATATCCCAGGTGTTCAGCGCATCCGCTTCTTCATGACCTTTGGCCAGAGCTATCTAACCCATATGAAGTGTCTGGAGAATGTAGGCATGCTGTCCACCGAGCCGATTGAGTTTGAAGGTCATCAAATCGTTCCAATTCAGTTCCTGAAGGCACTTTTACCTGACCCGGCCACTCTCGGCCCGCGCACCAAGGGCAAGACCAACATCGGCTGCATCTTTACCGGAAAGAAGGACGGCAAGGAAAAGACAGCGTATATCTACAATGTCTGCGATCATCAAGCTTGCTACCAGGAGGTTGGTTCTCAGGCGATCTCGTACACCACCGGCGTTCCGGCGATGATCGGCGCTATGATGCTGCTGACTGGCAAGTGGAATAAGCCCGGCGTATATACGGTCGAAGAATTTGATCCCGATCCGTACATGGATGCCCTCAATCAGTGGGGTCTGCCGTGGCAGATCAACGACGCTCCGGTACTGGTGGACTGATGGGGCAAACTTGGAACGACGGCGGTTTCAGCACGCCGTACTATCTAATCGACGAAGAACGATTGCTGCACAATGCAAACATTTTAAAACAGGTGTCTGAGCAGGCGGGCTGTAAGATTTTGCTGGCGCAAAAGGCGTTTTCCATGTTTGCCGTGTATCCGCTATTGCGGCAGTACCTAGCGGGTACGACGGCAAGCGGCTTATATGAAGCACGGCTGGGCTATGAGGAATTTGGCGGGGAGACGCACGTCTTTTCACCTGCTTACCGCGCGGATGAAATCGACGAAATTCTGTCCTATGCGGACGATATTATCTTCAATTCGCCTCAGCAGGTACGAAAATATGCAGAAACTGCGCATTGCCGCGGCAAATCGGTTGGTCTGCGCATTAATCCGGAATGTTCTACACAAGAAGGACATGCCATTTATGACCCATGTGCACCAGGCTCCCGGCTGGGTACCACCCGCGCCAATCTAGATACGGATATTTTGCCGTTGCTGGATGGTTTGCATTTTCATACCCTGTGTGAGCAGAACTCAGACGATCTGGAAACCACAGTTGCAGCTGTGGAGGAAAAATTCGGTGATTTGCTACCACAGATGAAATGGCTCAATTTGGGTGGCGGTCATCACATCACACGGGACGATTACGATATCGAACGGCTCATTCGCATTGTTCGTCATCTGCGGGAAAAATACGGAGTTGAAATCTATCTGGAGCCCGGCGAAGCTGTGGTGCTAAATGCTGGGTATCTGGTGACCACCGTGCTCGAAACGCTGCACAATGGCATCGATCTTGCGGTTTTGGACGCTTCGGCCGCTTGTCACATGCCAGATGTGCTGGAAATGCCCTACCGGCCTCCGCTTCTGCACAGTGGACAGGCAGGGGAGAAGGCCTATACCTATCGACTAGGCAGCGCGACTTGCTTGGCGGGCGACATCATCGGGGATTATTCCTTTGACCAGCCGCTGCACGAAGGTGATCGGCTAATCTTCGAAGATATGGCACTGTACACGAT
>JAUMSA010000103.1 GCA_031293105.1 Butyricicoccus sp.
TTCCTCATTGTGATATGCTGTATTCGTGTAGGGTTTGAGGCCCACATCGGATAACAGCATAGCAGCAATGGTTCGAGCATCTACACGGTCGGTCTTGGTCTTTCGCAGGCTGAGACTTTTCCGGTAGAGGTTCGTGCGTAAGGGATTCAAGACATAGGTGGCCAGACCGTTGTCCAGAAGAAACCCAAGAATGTTGTAGCTGTAATGCCCGGTTGCCTCAAGCCCTACTTTTATTTTGTCCTGCGGTGTAGTACAAGCTCGAATTTTTTCCAGTAGAGCATAAAAACCGTCCATGTTGTTAGAGATAGTAAAAACATCCGCCAGGACTTCACCCTCTGAGCTTACAATGAAGCAATCATGCTTGTTTTTTGAGACATCAATGCCAACAGAAACTACCATAACAAATACCTCCAGAGAAAATATGTGATGCTGCATCCACAGTACACCTTACTTTTGTAGCCTTGTTCCACATAAACCGTCTGGCGGTATTTAACTGATTAACAAAATTGTAAGGGGCTGTGGTTGGAACCTTTCGTGAACCATCTTGTGGTAGGAGCCGCCAACCAATCCACAGCATCCCTTACAGTGTAGCACAGCCCTTGGAGAGGGGCTCTAATAACTACTACTCTATAATACAAGGAGCCCGGTATGTACGGTATCGAAGTTCTGGTAGAGGAACATGAGAATGTCCGCACCTTTACCGGCGTTGTCCGCCGCGCCTGCTGCGCCATCTTGGATGGCGCACCGGTGGACTCCGCCGATTTTCGCGACATGATTGTCTTTATTCGCGAATATGCCGACCAGCACCATCATGGCAAGGAAGAAAAGCTGCTTTTTGGCGAGATGATGGACGCGCTCGGCCCGATGGCGGTCAATCTGGTGAAGCACGGCATGCTGGTCGAGCATGACCTGGGTCGCCTGCATGTGATGAACCTAGAAGCGGCGCTGGACCGCTATGAAGCGAACCCCAACACCATGGACAAGCTGGACATCATCGCCGAAGCGACCGGCTATGCGAATCTGCTGCTGCGGCATCTGGAAAAGGAAAATCAGGTGCTCTTCCCCTTTGCCGAAAAGAATCTGCCGCCTGAAGCGCTTGGACGTATCGAGCAGCGTATCCGGCAATTTGAAGAAGAGGCCCAGGCTGCCGGGGTGCAGGACGCGCATTTAGCGCGGCTGCACCGCTTGGAAGCCAAATACCCCGCCTAAACGAAAAACGGACCGTATCATAGATACGGTCCGTTTGCTTTTAATCCTTATTCTTGTTCTCGATGGTGGTCACACCATTTTCACCGGCCGAAATAATCAGGTCGGTGGTGTTGAGGAAGAACCCGGTTTCCAGCACACCCAGCAGGCTGAGGATAAAGGCTTCCATCGCCTTGTAGTCGGTGCCAAAGCGGGTGTTGGTGTATCCGGTGTCCAGAATGTAGTTGTGGTTGTTGGTTTCATAGATCGCGCCGTCTTTCATGCGCAGGCGGGGCGTAAAGCCCGCTTCTTCCAGCTTGCGTACGACGTGCTTATAGCCAAAGGGCAGCACTTCGATGGGCAGACCGAACGCGCCGATGGTTTCCACACGCTTGGAGTCGTCGCAAATCCAGATGTTGTATTTGGCGCTCATAGCCACGATCTTTTCGCGGAACAGCGCACCGCCGCCGCCCTTGATGCCGTTAAACGCGGGGTCGACTTCGTCCACGCCGTCGATGCAGATGTCGAGCACCGGGGCGTCGTTGGTGTCGAGCAGCGGGATGCCCAGGCTCTTGGCCTGTTCGGTGGAAGCGTCCGAGGTGGACACACACTGGATGTGCAGCCCTTCCTCCTTCATCCGCTGGCCCAGCTTTTCGATCAGGTAATAGGCGGTCGAGCCGGTGCCGATGCCGACCAGCATACCGTCCTTGACGTATTTGGCGGCCTCATAACCGGCCATTTGTTTTGCATTCATGGATTGTGGTCCTTTCTCGGTGGGTTACTGCATGGCAAAGGTCTGCATAGCGCGCTTGACGTCCTGCTTCATGGCGTCCATGGCCAGGGTGCGCATGGTGGAGAAGAAGATCGGCTCACCCGCCGGCTTGCCCTTCAGCCACTCGGCAACCGCGGTACCGCCTGCCTTGTCCATGTAGGTGAAATAGTTGATTTTGCGTACGCCGGCGCGGATGGCTTCCTGGAAATCCTCGCGGCTGACGCCCGAGCCGCCGTGCATGACGACCGGAATACCGTTTGCCTTTTCGCGTACCTGGCGCACGATGTTCAGGTCCAGACGCGGCTCCTTGAGGTAAATGCCGTGGGTGGTGCCGAACGAGCAGGCCAGCGCCTGGATGCCGGTGCGCTCGACAAAGTCGCGCGCCATATCCGGGTCGGTGTAGATCTTGGCGTCGTCATCGCTGCCGTCGCCGTCGCCGAATTCGCGGCGACCCATGGAGCCGATTTCGGCTTCTACGTCCACGCCGCGGTTGTAACCCGCGGCCAGTTGTACGGCCTGACAGGTTGCCTGCACATTGGCTTCATACGGACGGTCGGAGCCGTCGTACATGATGGAGGTAAAGCCCATATCCAGCGCAGTTTTGAGGTAGTCCATGGTTTCACCGTGGTCCAGATGGACGCAGACCGGCACTTTGGCCTTCTTGGCGTGGTCGACCATGATGGGCCCGATGATTTCGAGCGACATGAGCGGCTCATGGCACTGGGCAAACTGCACGATGACCGGCAGGTCCAGTTCCTCAGCGGCGGAGATGACCGCGCACAGGCTTTCGAGGTTGGGAGTATTGAAGGCGCCGATGGCGATTTGTTTTTCCTCGGCGATTTTTAAAACATCTGTCAGTGTGCTTAACATGCAAATTCCTTCCCGATGCCGCCGTGCGGCATCTGTATCCGATCAACAGATTTCTTCCAGTTCCCGCAAGATCTGTCCGGCCGCGCGGTAGGCGCGGCGGAAGGCAAAGCTGGACGAGCGCACGGGCGAGGGAATCACGATCAGTTCCCGCACCCCGGCCTTTTTCAGGCGCAGCCGCACGACCATCCGATCGATGACGACCGTTTCACGCGGGTTGGCAGCCAGTTCTTCCAGCCGCTCGGGCGGCAGCGAGGGCTCGCAGGCCAGCATATAGCCGGTCAGATCTTCATAGCGGTAGATTTCCGGCCGGGCGACCTGGCCGGTGATGCGCCGGTTGCTGGGGATACAGAACTTCCGGCGCGTTTCGTCGAGCAGGAGGAACCCACCCACCTTCCGGCTGGTCAGAAAACCATCCTCTCCCAGGTCCAGCGGTGCCGCGTTTTGGCGGTAATCCTTCCTGAGTTCTGCCAGCGTCTTTCCGGTCACAGTGGTGGTATAGTGGTTGCTGACGATCTTATAACAGTCCTTGCAGATCACGCCGTCCTGACAGTGAAACGCCCGCCAGCCGGTCTTTTTCCCGCACAGATCGCACATTCTAGCCAAAAATGGTTCCTCCTGTTCCAAAATAGGGTCAATCGGTGATGTTCAGGATGACCTTAAAGGTATCCGGCCGCATCGCACAGGCCATGGCCTCTTCAAAATCGTGATAGTCGTAGATCGCTTCGGTCAGCGGGGTGGGGTCGAACAGCCCCTTGGTGATCATCTGCACAGCCTGCCAGAAGGTCTTGACCGAGCCGTTCTGCGCGCCGGTAATCTTCTTCTGGGTCGAGTGAATCTTGCCCAGATCGACTTCGACCGGCTTGTTCGGGTGCAGCGACGAGAACATGACCACCGTGCCGCAAACCGCGGTGCAATCGATGGCCTGGGTGGCCAGGGCGGGCACGGCCGTGGTATCAAATACCGCACGGGCGCCCAAGCCGCCGGTCAGCTTCATGACCTCCTGTACGGCGTCTACTGCGGTCGGGTCGATCACGATATGCGCGCCCAGTTCGAGCGCCTTTTCGCGCCGGCTGGCCATGGGCTCAGACAGGATGACGCGCGCGCCGCGCATCTTGGCCAGCATCACATGCAGCATACCCATCGTGCCGCCGCCGATGACCAGCACGTCGTCGCCGTAGCTGATGTCGCACTGGGCGATCGAGTTGATGACGCAGGCCAGCGGTTCGGTGAAGGCCAGCTTTTCATACGGCGTATCCTGCCCGCAGAAATACACGTCCTCGGTCTTGGCGATGACGTACTGCGAAAAACCGAGGAAGCCCGAGATACCGTTCGGGTTCTGGTAGCAGGTGGTGTGGGCAAACGACGGGCACACGTTGGTGTAACCGTTTTTGCAGTGATAACAGGTGTTGCAGTTGTCGATGACATAGGTAACCACCCGGCTGCCGATCGGGAACTGTTCGGGCGAAACGCCGTTGCCCAGCGCAACGATCTCACCGGCAAATTCATGCCCGCCAATGCGCGGGTAACTGAAATTGCACTCGCCCTTATAATCGCGTACATCGTTGACACAGATGCCGGATGCGTGTACACGCACCAGCACTTCGCCTTTTTCAGGCTGCGGGGTGGGAAGTTCCTGCAGGGACACCTGTCCCGGCTGGCTCATGACCAATGCTTTCATACTATGTAGACTCCTTTTTCATGCAGCCGCGTGCTGGTAGCACAAGCGGCGGCTTTCGTTCTCGAAAGCCGCCGCACTGCTGCCAGGCTCCTTTCGGGATCTGCCTGTTTTTTCGGTATGGAATTTAGACCAGAATGTTGAAGAAACCGCCGACGATGCCGATAACAACCATCAAAAGGATGATGCGGATGGAAGTCCACTTCTTCTGCATCAGACCGTAGACACCCATGGTGGCTGCGAGCGGCAAAATATTCGGTAAGACGGCGTCAAATAGACTTTCTTGCAGGGAGAATTCGGCGCCTGACGTGACGATGTTGATACCACAGGTCACGCTGACGTAGTTTACGATCAGACCGCCCATAACCATGCAGCCCATGATGGATGCGCCCTTGAGCAGCTTGTTCAGGATGCCGCGTTCTAGGAAATCCATGATCGCGTCACTACCGGCATGGTAGCCGAACATGAAGTTTGCGTACGAGAAGATGTAGGTGATGA
Organism: Butyricicoccus sp.; assembly: GCA_031293105.1. GTDB lineage: Bacteria > Bacillota > Clostridia > Oscillospirales > Butyricicoccaceae > Butyricicoccus_B. The sequence goes on from JAUMSA010000103.1 coordinate 5,001, forward strand.
AGAACATCGCAACCGCGTAGATGATCGCGCCCCAGATGTTGCCGCTGCCCGAACGGGTAATGTCGATGCACAGCGCCAGCAGGATCGGGATCAGAACGCCCTGCCAAATGGTGTCGCCCACGCCGGCCAAGGGGCCCATGAGCGAGGTCTTGATGTTGGTGATGAACTCATTCGGGATGTCCTTGCCCATGGCCTTCTCTTCTTCCAGCGAGATGGCCAGACCGAGGATACAGGAACCGAACTCCGGATGGACGTTGAAGAACTCCATCTCACGGGTCATCAAATCGATCTGCTTTTCCTTGTTGTTGGGATACAGGTATTTTACAACCGGCAGGAAGGTGTGGGCACATGCCATACCCATCATGCGTTCGTAGTTGTAGCAGGTCTGTACCCAGGTCTCCCAGATGAGGGAGGCACGGAACAGCGCCTTCTTCGGAATCAGCTTTTGCTCTTTATTCGTCATGATACTCTACCTCTCTCTTACTCGTCATCCGGGTCGTAATCGGGATCATACTCTCCGCTCGGGGCAGAACCTGCCGCCGAAACCGCCGGAGCGGCATTGTCGGTTACCTGGATGTAGATCAGAGCTGCGATCAGGCCGATGATACCCTGCTGGATGAGGGTCAGGCCGAAGCAGGTCGAGATCATAAAGCCCAGGAACAGGAAGATGCGGGCTTCGCCCTTGAAGATGTACTGCAGGGTGATTGCAATACCGAGGGCAGGCATCAGACCGCCGATGATCTCAAAGATCTGAAGCGGCTTGCCCGCGCACATTTCGATGAACGACTGGATGTAGTCTGCGCCGAAGTACGCAGCCAGCGTACACGGAACAACACAGATGACAGCCGAGAAAATCTGAGGTAAAATAACATTGGACAGGTACAGGTGATTAAACTTGCCCTGTGCGACCCAGCGGTCGCCCATATGTACGAATACCGAGTCAATGGTCATACGCAGATACCAAACGATGGTGCCCAGCAGGCCCAGCGGAACCGCGATGGCCAGCGCGGTGTTTGCGTCCAGATTACCGGTGATGGCGTATGCGGTGCCGAGAACACCTGCCAGCGCCATATCCGCCGGCATCGAACCGCCGGCCGAGATGAAGCCCAGATAAACCAGGTTGATGGTGCCGCCGACTACGGCGCCGGTAACCGGGTCACCCAGGAAGCAGCCGGTGATAAAGCCGCATACGAGCGGCCGCTGCAAAGTCCAAAGACCGACAAAAGGCAGGTTCGCTTCTGCCAGCCAGTACAGAATACCGCACAGAATTGCCGTAACAATACTCATATCTTTCTCGTCCTTTCTTTTCCTTCCCCCTGCGTATTACAGGCCGAAGTTCGCCTTGGCCTTTTTCAGCGCATCGTCGATTTCGATGACGCCCTGCTCGGGCACGAGCTGATAATACACATGCACGCCAGCCTTCTGCATCTCTTCGCAGGCCAGCACTTCTTCCGGGCTCAGCGCCACGTTGTTGATGAACGGCTGCCGCTCGCCACGGATGCCCGCACCACCCAGGTTTACTTCCTTCAGCGGTACGCCAGCCTTGACCAGACGGCTGAACGTGGTCGGGGTCTTGGCCAGGATGATGATTCTTTCACCTTCCACGCCCGGAACCATCAGCTTTTCGGCTGCCTTTTCCACGCTGTACACGATGACCTTGGTGCCGGCCGGAGCCAGTGCCTTGACCACGCGCACATTGAACGTGTCGCGCACCACATCATCGTCGACAATCATGATGCGATTGCCGCGCATGGTAGGCGTCCATGCCGTAACCACCTCACCATGGATCAGGCGGTCATCGACACGGGCCAGTACTACATTTCTCATAGGTCCTCCTCCTCGTCTCCGGATTCCTCCAGAATTTTTCTTACGTCCGCGAAGCTGCCCTCCACGGCAGCAATAGCAGCATCACAAATGCTTTCAGCGGTTGCGTTTTCATCATCGCGTTCCATCAGCGCTGCCATGAGCATCGCCAGGTTGGTGCCGGTGATATGGTACACCGAATGATCGCGTGTGAGCGAAACGACCGCATTGAAAGGCGAACCATGCATCAGTTCGGTCATGAAGATGATGTTTTCCGAACCATGGGTTTCGACTTCTTTTTTCAGTTCCTCAGTCAGGTCGGTGACCGACTGTTCGGGGTACAGGCTGTATGCAGCCATGTTCTGCTGCGGTCCTAAAAGCATCTGCACGGTATTGAGCATGCCTTTGGACTGCTCACCGTGCGATACCAAAACCACACGGAATTTCGGGCTTTCCATTGTATGGATCATCCTTTCTTGATCGATTTGACAGGCCATCCACCTGGAAACACCGCGGGCCAGCATGCGGGCGGCCCGTGCGGCTAGGGGGTGGCTTCTTGCTATCATAATACCATGGGCAGTTTACTAAATTGCACAAAAATATTGCGATGAAATCCCGCAATTCTTTCATTTCTCCACAACCCGTTTTTCAGCACCCATTGCCGGGATGTACGCGATATGCTGCGCGCAAAATCGGTTTGGGTTGCGGCATTGTTTGCCGCAACCTTTGCATCAAAGTGCGGTTTTTCCACCTGAGGTGCGCCCTAAACCGAGCCCCGATTGCCGCAAATCGCTTGTTCTGGCATATCCGCCTTTTTTCGCCGTTGCGCGAAAAAAACCAACTTCTACTCTATGTTTTTCTGTGATAAAATGCCTTATAAGAGAGGGGAATCCCCCTCATTTTCTTGGGAAAAGAGGATATGTATGTTAAATTTGCGGCAGCTTGAGATCATACTGGAATTGTGCGAAAATCCAGGGCAATATGTGACCGCTTCTTCTTTTGCCAAGAAGCAGCAGGTCAGTCTGCGCACGATTCAAAATGACATCAAACAAATCAAGAACGAATTGGCCAACACCGACTGCATGGAGTTCCAAACCGTGGCCCGCAAAGGCTGCCGGATTGTGGTAACCAATGCGGAAACCTTCCCGGCGTGTAAGGATTTCTTCTATAAGCAGTTCAGTTCGTCGTCCATTTACCAAAATGGGCGCATCAATCAAATCCTGCAAATTCTGCTCTACCAGCACCGCGCGCAGTCGCTCTATGATATTGAAAACCAGATTTATGTTTCCCATTCCACCCTTTTAAATGATTTTAAGCGGGTTTCGGAGATTTTGGAGGAATACAGTCTGGAACTATTGCGCAGCTCCAACAAAGTTATGGTGGACGGCAGCGAGATCAATAAGCGCCAATGTATCCTGGAGCAGGGGCTTATTACCCCCGAAGCGCCGACTGCATTTACGCAAAACGATATCGACAGCCTGATGGACCAGATTAAAAACATTCTGGTGCAGACCTTTGTGGAATTCAAGCACCCGGTCACCGAGGCGGCGCTTAACAACACCATCTTGCAGCTCCAGGTTGCGGTCAACCGCATGCAGTCGTGGTTCTTCATCACGCCGACCGACATGCGGATTACCGATAAACTGGAACCCGAGCGCCAAATTGCGCAAGCCGTTTTTGCGCGAATTAGCGAAGTATTCCACATTCGCATTCCGGATGCCGAGGTAGACTATTTCGCACTTTATATGAAAGGCCAGGGCTGCTCGGGCGACCCGGAAGTCATTTCCGACGAAGTGGACAATCTGGTATTGGGTGCTTTGCAGGAAATCAACGAAACGCACGGCATCGACCTGACCAACAACCTCAACCTGCGCATCGCGCTGGCGCTGCACATCACGCCCTTGATTGTACGCATCAAGTATGATATGCAGCTGAAAAACCACCTAGTTGATTACATCCGGCAGACTTTCCCTCAGGGCTTTGACCTGGGCATCTACTTCGCCGCCTATCTGCAAAAGGTTTTCCACAAGCGGGTATCCGATGAGGAGATCGCCTTTATTGCCATCCACCTGTACAGCGCGCTGGCGCAAAAGCGTAAGGAGGAAGGCACCAAGCGTATTCTGGTCATTTCGTCCATGCGGCAGAGCGAAAATATTCTATTGCAGCAGACGCTGCTCAACTGGCTGTCGAGCGACATCGCCGAACTGACCTTCGTCACCCCCTCCGAGGTGACCGAGCAGCATCTGGACAATTACGATCTGTTCCTGACCACTGAAAAGGAAAAGTATTACGAAATCGGCCTGGCGTTCTATATCAATCCGTTCCCGAACGCGCAGGATTATCTTAACCTCAAACTCGCCATGGATGGCTTCAAGAGCATCGACGACATTGCGTCCATCTTCTATAAGGAACTGTTTTTCCTGGAGCATGGCCATAACCGCGAAGAAATCCTGTGCCATCTGTGCCAGAGCGCGACCGACCATTTCGGCATTGAAGCCGACTTGCAGGACGCTGTCTTGCAGCGCGAAGCGCTGGGCAGCACCTTCTTTGGCAACGGCATCGCGGCGCCCCATCCCATTTCGGCGGTATCGTCCGAATCGTTCGTGGCCGTTGCGGTATTGCCCCAGGCCATGGAGTGGGACGAAGACAAAAATATGGTCAACCTGGTGCTTCTGGTCTGCATCGGTAAGAACAACACCAAGGCGTTCCACCTGTGGAATTATCTATCGACCGTGTTTGCCAACCGGCATTTTGTCGACCAGCTGCTCACGAACCCGAGCTATGATACATTCATCCGTCTGTTAAAGGACACCATTGCTGAAAACTTCAAGTCCTGATTGGGGAGGAGGCTCCGTATGACAACCGTTGCTGAGGCCATCCAGGCCACACAAGGCCATCCGGCCGGATTTTTCAACCGTTTTTCGGTGCGCCGGGCCCAGTCCATGCTCGAACCCGATGAAACCATATTGGCTGCCGTGGTGGCCAATGTGCGCACCCGCAGCGACAAATATCCCGGGGTCGTCGTGCTGACCGACCGGCGGGTGATGGCGGTTTGCGGTCTGCCCGGCATCCCGCGCGAAACCATCTTGGACATTGATAAACTCGAGCGCTGCGAGGAGACCAGCACCATCATCCAGTACAAGGCCACTTTTTTGACCCGCAAAGCGGCGTTCAGCATGGTGGTTGACCCGGATGTTGGCGAAGCCTTTTCGCCGTTTATCGCGCAGATCAACGGTGAGCAATTCGAGGACATCCAGATCAAAGTAGACGGCGCGTTTCTCAATCCCAACCTGCTGCGCAGCCGCAAACGCAATCAGCTGCGTCGCGAGCGGGAAAAGGAACGCCAGCGTCGCCGCAGCATCCAGCGCCAGCGCGATGCGGAAGCCAATTTCCGAGCGCAGGATGATGATTAAAAAAACACCCACACCCCTTTTCTAGCGTGCCGCCTTCGGGCGGCACGTCTCTTTTTTATTTTGCGGCAAAAGCAAAGGGTACGGAAGATTCCGTACCCTTTGCCCGGTGATTTCCGGCTGCGCCGCACAACGCCGCCGGAGGTGTGAAGTTTGGCACAAACCGTGCCGCAATATGGAGAGATTTGAGGGAATCATTCCCTGAAATTTGGAAAGGTCAAACGATTTCAGCCATGTATGCCTGGAGCGCGGTAGCCGCTTCCTGCTCCTGCTCACCCTCGGTGGTAACCACGATGGTCTCACCGCCCTTGATGCCCAGACCCATTACGCTGAACATCTTGGTGGCATCGGCCTTTTTCCCGCCCTTGCTGATGGTAACGGTGCACGGGAATTCCTTGGCTTTCTTGACAAACGCACCAGCCGGACGGGCGTGGAAGCCCGCGGGGTCGTTGATGGTATATTCAAACTGTTGCATAAGATAGAGTCCTCCTTATTCGTTTACAAACGCAACCACCTTGTCGGCCAGCTCTTCCAGCATGCCCAGATCGGCGATCATGGAAAGCATGGTGTAGCGGGCACGGGTTTCCTTGGCGTAGATGAGCGCATTGCGCAGCATGTCCGAATCAAAGCCGATCTGTGCCGGATAGTACGGCGCATCCAGGCTCTTGAGAATTTCGATCATGCGCGAAGCCTTGGGCATGTTGTCGTCCATGGTCTTGACGATGGCATCCCAGTTCTTTTCAATGGCATCGATGCGTGCCAGACGGCCGGCCACCTCGTTCTTGCCCGACTCATGCTCCAGTTTGATGATGGAGTCAGCCGAAGCGCCATAAACCTTCTTGATATTTTCTTCCCAGGCAGCTGCGTCATAGGCCTTGGCCTTGGCACGAGCGGCTTCGAAGTCCGGACGGCCTTCGCGCAGGAATTCGGTCATCTTGAGGATCATAACCGTGCCAACGGCGACCTTGGTGCCGTGCAGTACCGGAATCTTGCCGGCCTGCAATTCCTGGGTCTCCCAGAAGTGGCACATGTGATGCTCGCAGCCAGCAGCCGGACGCGAGTTGCCGATAAAGCTCATGGCGACGCCGGTCAGAACCAGGCCTTCCATGATGTCGCCGATGACCTTGGGGTCACGGGAAGCGACGTTATCCGCATCGGCCAGCACGTTTTCAATGCAGTCGGTGACCAGATCGACGATGGTATCGCAGTAATATTCGTTGTTGACGATCTTGGAGATGCGCCAGTCGTTGAGGCAGGTGAACTTGCCCAGCAGGTCGCCCAGGCCAGCCGAAACCATGCGGGCCGGTGCGCCGCACAGAACATCGGTATCGCCAATGATGAACAGCGGGGTCTGTGCCGGGATGGTGACCTTCATGCTGTTGATGATGAGTGCGGCACCCGAGGAAGCAAAGCCGTCCATCGGGGCTGCGGTTGCAACGATGGCGTAGGGGATACCCATCTGATAGCTGAAGAAGCGGCACATGTCGTTGATCGAACCGGTGCCTACAGCAACCACCAGGTCGCAGGTGCGGTCGGCGTCGATCATCAGGTCGCCCAGCGCCTTTTCATCCGGGATGAAGCGCTTGCCGGTAAAGACATGGGCCTTGGCCTGGATGCCGGCATCCTTCAGGATTTGCATGACCTTTTCGCCAGCAATGCCGTATGTGATTTCATCGCAAGCGATGTACAGGTTCTTAAAATCATATTTCTTGACGTAATCGACCAGGGAATTCATGGCGCCCGGTCCAACCGTTACGCCTTCCAGGGTTGTCGAGTGGGTTTTGCCACATGCGCAGGCAAAGGGTTTGCCCAGATAATCCGCAAGTTTGGGAGCATTCGCCATAAAAATGTGCCTTCCTTTCATAATTCAGATGCAAAGGAGGAGGGCGGCGTCCCGGATGCTTGCCGGACCGTTCGGCGCTCCCCGTCCTATGTTCATCTTACCAGAGTGGGAGGGCGATAAAAGCTAAAGTTTTTTCATTTTTACCGCGCAATTCAGCGGGAAATCCTGCATTTTCTTGAGAGTTTGCGGAAAAAACGCCGGTTTGGAAAAAACAGCATCCTGCGTATATTTCCCGAAATGCGCTGTAAGGACGGCGCGGAATCCCTGCCGTTTCAATGCGCAAACCGGCCACGGTCTGCGGCAGCGATTTTGCGCTTGCCGGTTGCGTGTTTGGGAAAGGGCAAAAAGTAAGGGCCGCCTTTCAGCCGAAAGGCAGCCCCGCAGGGGTCTTACAGAAGCGGCGCAAACAAGCGCATAATGGATGCCAGGATGGACGAGAGCCACGGCACATGCCGGAACCATTCGCGGTCCATGGTGCGCGACTGTCCGATGATATCCAGCATATCGTTTTTGATATCGTGGATGATCTTGCCGCCATAGAGCACCGTGCCGCATTCAAAATGCATGAAGAACGACCGGAAATCCATGTTGATCGTGCCGACCACACCCACGTCGTCGTCGGATACGATCATCTTGGCGTGCAGGAAACCGGGGGTATATTCGTAGATGTGGACCCCGGCGCGCGAAAGCTGCTGATAAAACGACCGGGTCGCCAAATACACCAGCTTTTTATCCGGGATGCCCGGGGTGATGATGCGCACATCCACGCCGCTTTGCGCGGCCGTGGTCAGCGCCTGAATCATTTCGTTATCCAGGATGAGATAGGGTGTTGTGATATACACATAATTGCGCGCATTGTTGATGATCTGCATATAGACCGTTTCGCCGACGTTAAAGTCGTCGAGCGGCGAATCGCCGAACGACTGCACATAGCCGTCACCCGGGCGGGACAGCGTGGGACGGTACTGCATGTGGTCGGCAGCCGCTACGCCGGTGGCGTATTCCCACATTTCCAAAAACAGTTCGGTCATGCTGGCTACGCCCGCGCCGCGCAGTTCGATGCTGGTGTCTTTCCAGTGGCCAAAGGGCGAATTGTGGTTGATGTATTCGTCGGCGATGTTGGTACCGCCCATGTAACCGACATTTCCGTCAATGACCATGATCTTGCGGTGGTCGCGGTAGTTGAGATAGGTGTTCAGGGTGGGGATAAAGCGGTTAAACCGCACCACCCGCATGCCGAGCGAGCGCAGATAGCGGTCATACCCGGCCGGGAGCTTGGACAGGCATCCGGCGTCGTCGTACATGATGCGCACCTCGACGCCTTGGCGAACCTTTTCCACCAAGATATCCAGAATCGGGTTCCACATCACGCCCGGCTCGATGATGAAATACTCCATAAAAATGAAGCGTTCGGCCTTTTTCAGTTCTAAGCACATGGCTTCAAATTGTTTTTCCCCGACCGGGAAATACCGGGTCGCGGTTTCACCCCAGGCCGGCATACCGGTGAGCGATTCGATGTAGTTGGTGCGGCGGGTGTGGCGCGGCATGGCGGCAGTCAGCCGACTGCCGGCCGGATGGGAAACGCCTACCGAAAAATCCGGATGCAGGGGCGTGAATTTATGCAGCGCTCGAGCACGGTTGAAGGGCGTGTTGCCCCACAACAGATAGAACAGGCCGCCGAACAGGGGGAACAGCAAAATCAGGATAATCCACGGAATCTTATAGGAAGGGTTATCATACTTGCGCACAAGCCAGATGATGATGACCACCGAAAGCATGGTGCAAAACCGATCCACCCAGGGGACGTATGCAATCAAGGTGCTCATGCCCCAAACGACCAGGATGGCCTGCAAAATGAGCAGAACTCCCCCCATAATACGACGGTCGCCTAAAAGTTTTCCCAGTTGCCTTTTCATAGTTGCCTCCCGTGGATTTGTTTGCGGCATTTCGATTTCATCATACCGCGTTCGCCCCCTTCTGTCAATCTTTGCGGTGCGAAGTTTCTGTATAGTTTTTTGGTTTGGCGCATAGGGTGTAGGGTAAATGAAATGGGGGGATTTTTGCCATGACGACCGTTTTGCTGGCCGCTGCGTTTTTTACCATTGGCCTGTATCTGACGATGCGCGGGGGCGACCAGTTTGTGGATGCGGCCGCCCGGCTGGCCGAGGCTAGCGGTATCCCGCGTTTTGTGGTGGGTGCAACGCTGGTCAGCCTGTGCACGACCGCGCCCGAACTGACCGTATCGGTGCTGGCCACCCTGCGCGGCTCGACCGACCTTGCGGTCGGCAATGCCGTAGGGTCGGCGGCCTGCAACACGGGTCTGATTTTGGGGATTTCCGCCCTGCTCGCGCCCGCGGCCTTCCATGCGCATGAGGCGCGCACCAAGGGCGGGGTGATGCTCGGCGCGACCATCCTGCTCGGCTGCATGGCGGCCGACGGCGTGCTCAACCCCGGCGAAGCGCTCGGGTTGCTCGCCGTGCTGTTTGCCTTTTTGGCGATGAACCTGCAAGGCGCGGCCAAAGGCCGGCCGGATGCGTCGATTCGCCGTTTCGCCCCCGGGGAGCGGGCGCGCACGGTCATCCAGTTCGTGCTCGGTGGTGCTGCCGTGGTATTGGGCGCCAAACTGATGGTCGATCATGGCGTGATTCTCGCGCGGATGCTCGGTGTGCCCGAAAGCGTAATCGGGCTGACCCTGGTGGCGCTCGGCACCTCGCTGCCCGAACTGATGACCGCCCTGGCCGCCATCCGGCGGCGGGAGGGCACTCTGTCGGCTGGCAATATCGTGGGGGCGAACATCATCGATTTGACGCTTGTGCTGCCGGCCAGCGCCGCCGCAGGTGGCGGGGTATTACCAGTGAGCACGGATACCTTTGCGCGCGATTTGCCGTTTACCGTGACGCTCATGGCGCTGGCCATGCTGCCGCCCATGTTCGCCGGACGCCTGCGGCGCGCCCAGGGCGCGCTGCTGCTGGCGGTCTATGGCGTCTATGTGTACTGCCTGACACGGGGATGAAGGGAAACGCCTTTCGCTGGGCTCATATCTATGGTACAATAGGGGAAAGATACCGATGAAATGCCCCATAGAAGGAGTATACCACAATGTTTGATTTCCATGCCCGTGTACCCAAAGAAGAACTGGACTGCCGGTTAAATGCTCTGCGTGCCAAACTTTCGCAGGCCGACCCCGACTGGTCGCTGATTCTGATTCACCACAAGGTCAATCTGTATTACCTGACCGGCGCCATGCAGGAGGGCGTGCTGACCATCACGCCCGAGGAGGCCATCCTGTGGGTGCGCCGCAGCCTGGAACGCGCCCGGAACGAATCCCATTTTGCCGACATCCGGCCCATGCGTTCCTACCGCACTCTGGCCGAACACTTCCAGTCTATGCCGGCATGTGTGTATTTGGAAACCAAGGCCGCGACGCTCGACTGGCTGGCCATGGTGCGGGCGCGGCTGCCGTTTGAGCAGTGGAAATCGATCACGCCGCTGCTCGGCGAGCTGCGCGCCGTCAAGAGTCCCTATGAGATCGCCTGCATCCGCAAGGCGGGCGAACTGGTCGCCGAAGTGACCGAGCAGGTCATGCCGTCGCTCCTGCGCGAGGGCATGAGCGAAGCCGAACTGTGCGGCGCGGTCTATCTGGAACTGCTGCGCCGCGGCTCGATGGGCATTTCCCGCTACAACCAGCCCGCCGGGGAGGATGTGGCCGGATTGAGCGGCTTTGGCGAAAGCACGCTGGCTGGTCTGGCCTTTGACGGCCCGGACGGCTGTGCGGGAACCTGTGTGGCCGTGCAGGCCATCGGCTCGCCCGCGCGCCGCTTGAAACCGGGCGATTTGGTGCTGATGGACCAGCCGGGCGGTGCGCTCGGGTATCATGCGGACAAGTCGGTCGTGTATTTTTACGGCAAGCTGGACGAGCATCCTGCGGCATCGCGCATCCGCGAAGCGTATGATTTGTGCACCCGCATCGAAGCGTGGGCCGCGTCCCAGCTCCGGCCGGGCGCCATTCCGGAGGAGATCTACTTGCAGGCGGTTGCTATGGTGCCCGAAGCCGACCAAGCGGGCTTCATGTCGGGCGGCAAATTTTTGGGGCATTCGATCGGCCTGACCATGGACGAAGCGCCCGTGCTGGCCAAATCCTTCCGCGAACCCATGCAGGAAGGCATGGTTTTTGCCATTGAACCCAAGATTGCCTTGGAGGGCATCGGCATGGTGGGCACCGAAAACACCTATCTGGTCACGGCGGACGGCGGTGAGTCGCTCACCGGCCACATCCTGCCCTTGACCGAGATCGGCTAAAGGAGGGAAAACATGCGGAAATTTGTGTTGGTCGCCAACTCGACCACCGATGAAACCGGCGCATATTACGAGCAGAACGACATCCGCTGCGCGGCTCTGTCCTTTACGATGGAGGGGCGCACGGTACACGAAGATTTCGGCAAGACCATTCCATTTCCCACGTTTTATGACAACTTACGGGCCGGCAAGCTCAGCCAGACCTCTCAGGCCACGATGGAGGAATATCAGGAGCACTTCCGCGCCGCCTGCCGCGCGGGGCTGGACGTGCTGTATGTCGGCTTTTCGTCCGGCCTGTCCGGCTCGTTCCAGGCGGGCTGCATCGCAGCCGCCGAAGTGCGCGAGGAATTCCCCGACCGGGTCATCCGCTGCGTCGATTCGCTGTCTGCCGCGGGCGGTGAAGGCATTTTGGTGGAGCGGGCGCGTCAGCTCCGCGATGCGGGCTATACGGCCGATGAAGCGGGCGATGCCATCGAAGAACTGCGGCTCAAAGTGATTCATCTGGTGACTGTGGATGATTTAAAGCATCTGTGGCGCGGCGGCCGGGTGAGCAAGTCGGCAGCCGTGGTGGGCAGCCTGATCGGCATTAAGCCGATGATTTATGTGGATGATGCGGGCAAGCTGCAAGTGTGCGGCAAAGTTCGCGGCCGCAAAAAGGCGCTTGATAAGCTGGTGGAAACCACGCTCGCGCAGATTGCCGAGCGCGATATTCCGGTGCGCATCAGTCACGGCGACTGCGAAGCCGACGCGCGCTATGTGGCAGACAAGCTGCAAGCAGCCGGGCTTTCTACCGAGATTCGCATGCTGGATACCGTGCTCGGCTCCCATACCGGGCCGGGTGTCATGACGACATTTTTCATCGGCACCGCGCGCGGGCCGTTTTAAGCGGGGCCTGATCCCTGCACCTCACCCTACTTTGCGGGCTCTGCCCGCACCCGCAAGCCTTTGAAAAGGCTTGACCGAAACTTCAAAAGCCCTCGGAATCGTTCGATTCCGAGGGCTTTTTGTGTTAGTTCTTGGGCTTGACAGCGCCATCCTTGATGAGGTCCCAGTTTTTGTACAGGTAATCGATGCCCGCGTACAGCGTCACGAGCGTGACCACCCAGGCAACCAGGGTCGGGACCGGCAGCATGCCGCTGGTCAGCACGGCGGTCGGGCCGTCCGCGCCGCCGATGATACCGGTGTTGACCGCGACGACCGTATCCGCGGTACCGGTGACGATCAGGAACAGGAAGTCGATGATAATACCCGCAATCTGGACGCAGGTTTTGACCTTGCCCGTCCAGGTAGCGGCGAGCACGCGGCCCTTGGCGGCTGCGACGTTGCGCAGCGAGGTGATGATAAATTCACGTGCCAGCACGATGAACACCATCCAGGCCGGGAAGATGCCTTTTTCGATAAAGATAAGCAGAGCGGCGGTGACGAGCAGCTTGTCCGCGAGCGGGTCGACGAACTTGCCGAAGTCGGTCACCTGGTTGTATTTGCGCGCAACATAGCCGTCCAGAAAGTCGGTGAACGATGCCAGGCAGAACAAAACGAGCGCCACAATCAGGCTGGTCGAATCGTTTTGCAGGGCAAACCAGATAAAGAACGGGATCATGCAGATGCGCACAAGCGTGATTTTATTGGCTGTGGTCACGAAGCAGAACCTCCTACACGGACGCCTTCCAAATCGGCGCCCAAACTATTTTCCATACGGACCGGCACAAAGTCACCGGGTTTGACCGGGGTTTCGGATGCAAAATAGACCTTGCCGTCCACTTCGACCGAGTCGGCATAGGTGCGCCCGAAATACAGTCCCGAATCATTATCCCACCCTTCGCATAAAACGTCAAGCGTCTCGTGCATGCGGGACAGGTTATAGTCGTCAATGACGCCCGATTGCAGTTCTTCGACAATCAGGCGGCGGCGCATTTTGGTGTCGTCGTCGATCTGATCGGGCAGTTCGGCGGCTTCGGTGCCCTCTTCGGGGGAGAATTCAAACACGCCGGCGCGCTCGATGCGGGTTTCCTGCAAAAAGGCGCACAGTTCGGCAAATTCCTCTTCGGTTTCGCCCGGCAGGCCGACAATCAGGCTGGTGCGCAGCACCAGACCCGGGATGCGCTCGCGCAGCATGCGGATGAGGGCGGTCAGCTCGTCGCGGTCGCCCGGCCGGTGCATGGCTCGCAGAATACGCTTCGACACATGCTGGAGCGGGATGTCCAGGTATTTTACGATCTTGGGTTCCTGCGCAATGACATCCACCAGCTCGTCGGTGATCTGGTCAGGGTAAAGGTAGTGCAGGCGCACCCAAGTAAAGTCCATCTGGCATAGCTGCCGGAGCAGTTCGGGCAGCAGACGCTTGTGTTCGGGCAGGTCAAGACCGTATTTGGTGATGTCCTGCGCGATGACGATAATTTCCTTGACGCCGGACGCCGCCAGTTCACGCGCTTCGCCCAGTACGTCTTCCAGGTGGCGGCTGCGGTACGGCCCGCGCAGCTTGGGGATGATGCAGTAGCCGCACCGGTTGGAGCAGCCCTCGGCGATTTTCAGGAAGGCGGTGTAAGAGGGGGTCAGGCGGTCACGCTCGCCCTCGAGCGCTGCGGCGGCCATGTCGCGCATGTAGACCGCTTTTTTGCCGTCCAGCACATCGCGCACCGCGTCCACGATGTTTTCATAGCTGCCTGTACCGCAGATAGCGTCCACCTCGGGCAGATCGCTTTCGATTTCGGTGCGGTAGCGCTGCGCCAGGCAGCCGGTCACGATCAGGCCGCGCAGTTTGCCTTCTTCCTTATAACGTGCCACGTCCAGGATGGTTTCAATGGCCTCGGTTTTGGCCGCTTCGATAAAGCCGCAGGTGTTGACGATGCCGACCTCGGCCTCGGTGATGTCGTCGGTGATGGCATAACCCGCATCGCGCAGGCGAGCCAGCATATGCTCGGAATCGACCAGGTTCTTGGCGCAGCCGAGCGAGATAAGTCCGATCTTAGTCACAAAAACGGTTCCTCCTATTGATTTTTATTCATACCATTCTATCATATTCTGCCCGGCTTGTCAGTAACGAAATGTAATCTTCAAACGGCAAGGTGTCCAAAGTGCAAGGCCAAACAGAGCGAAAAAAGGATGGCATCCACCAGCAGAATCAGACCATGTTTGGGGGCGCGTTCTCCGCGATAGGTTCGATGCAGCGCAAAGAGGGTGCCAAACAGCAGACAAATATCTAAGACAGGCGGCAGGGTCATAAGATGATAGGACAAGCGGAACAGCACCATGGTCGGAATATCGCCCAGTATGGCAAAGCCGACGAGATGAAAGACCGTAAGCAATAGCGCGCATAAAGTTAGGGCAGGGGTAAGAAATCGGGAAGCATATTTCATAAACAGCCCTCCAATATAAAAACCGTTTCCATGCAGAGGATAGCATGGAAACGGTTGGAACACAATCTGCAATTTTTACGAAATAAGCGAGAGAATTTTGACCACTTTCTCATCCATCCAATCGCTCGTCAATCTGGGTGCCATAGTCCTTGAGTGCCTGCCGGATATCGCCCCAGGAAAAGCCGCGCCGCTGCAAAAAAGCAACGGCCCGCTGTACGGCCTTGGGGTCAGAAGCGTCGCCCTTGAGCTTTTTGTCGAGCAGGGTGCGCAGGGTGTCCGGGTCGGGGGAAAAATCCTCGAGCGCGGCGTCCGCATCTTCGCGGGACACGCCGCGGCGGTGCAGTTCCTGCCGGATGCGGTGCTCGCCGTAGCCGCGCCGCTCATACGAGCGCACCGCCGTATCGGCAAAACGGCTGTCGTCGAGCAGACGGCGCTCTTGCAGATAGGCGATGGCATAATCGGCCGCATCCTCGCTGTGGCCCTTTTTGACCAGCTTTTCGCGCAGGGTCTGCGCGCTCAGGTCGCGGTAAGAAAGCTGGCGCGCCGCTTCATCCAGCGCGGCACGGTAGGCTTTTTCCAGTTCTTCCATTTAGATCTCCAGGTCGTCGTCAAAGTCGTCGGCATCAATGGATACCGCCTTGGACGCTGTGACCGGGGCTGCCTTGGGTGCAGCCGGGGGTTCGGGTTTGATGGACGCCGAGGCGGCGTCGGCTTTGCCGCGGCCTGCTTTGCCGCCCTTTTTGAGCGCTTCCTCGCGCTCGGCCAGGATGGCCTGTTCGATCTGCTTGTGGACTTCCTCGGCTTCCTCGGGGTGCTCCTTAAAGTACAGCTTGGCATTGTCGCGGCCCTGGCCCAGACGGGTATCGCCCATGGAGAACCAGGCGCCAGCCTTTTGCACGATGCCGTATTTGACGCCCAAATCGACCAATTCACCGGTGAACGAGATGCCTTCACCGTACATGATATCGAATTCGGCCTCCTTGAACGGGGGCGCGACCTTGTTCTTGACAATTTTGCAGCGGGTATGGCTGCCGATGAGGGTGGCGCCGTCCTTGAGGTGTTCGGTGCGGCGCACATCGATGCGCACCGACGCATAGAACTTAAGCGCGCGGCCGCCGGTGGTGACTTCCGGGCTGCCGTAGATGACGCCGACCTTTTCGCGCAGCTGGTTGATGAAGATGACGCAGCAGTTGGATTTGGAGATCGAGCCCGCCAGCTTACGCATGGCCTGGCTCATCATGCGGGCGTGCAGGCCGACGAACGAATCGCCCATATCGCCCTCGATTTCGGCGCGCGGCACCAGCGCCGCGACCGAGTCCACAACCACGATATCGACCGCGCCCGAGCGCACGAGCGCTTCGGTGATTTCCAGACCCTGCTCGCCGGTATCCGGCTGGGATACGAGCAGGCTGTCGATGTCTACGCCCAGTGCCTTGGCATAAACCGGGTCCAGGGCGTGCTCGGCGTCGATAAAGGCCGCTTCGCCGCCCAGTTTCTGGGCCTGCGCGATGGCGTGCAGGGCAACCGTGGTCTTACCGGACGATTCCGGCCCATAGATCTCGATGATACGACCGCGCGGCAGGCCGCCGATACCCAGCGCCATGTCCAGGCCGATGGAGCCGGTGGGGATGTGCTCAACGCTCATGCTTGAGTTTTCACCCAGGCGCATGACCGCGCCCTTGCCATAGTTCTTTTCGATCAGCCCAAGCGCCTGCTCGAGGGCCTTCTTTTTATCGGACACCGGTGCGACCAGTTCCAGATGCTTCTTCTTGTCTGCCATATACGATGACCTCCTGTAAGAGAACGCGCCAGTCAGCGCGGATGGTTTTCGGTTCTGCTGTCATCATACCATGGGTGATAAAAATTTGCAAGAAGAATTTCGAAAATATGTTCGAGAAAAATAGATTCCAGGATTTACATTTTTGCCTTAACCACCACGATGCGCTGGATGCCCGACAGGTCCTCGGCCAGGAAGATATCGTGCATGCCGCGGGCTGAAAAGATCTCGGCCACGTCTGCCGCCTGTCGGTAGCCGCATTCAAAGTACATCCGGCCGCCTGGGTTCATCATCTTGACCCAGTGGCGGGCGATGTTGCGGTAAAAGTCCAGACCGTCCTCGCCGCCGTACAGCGCCATGCGCGGTTCGTAATTGACGACGCTGTTGTCCAGCTCTTCCATTTCGGCGGCCGTGATATACGGCGGGTTGCAGAGCATGAGGTCAAACGTCCCCAGGTGCGCGTCCGGCAGGCCGAGCGCATCCCCGCACACCGAAAAATACCGGGCAGTCACGCCCAGACGGCGGGCGTTTTCGCGCGCCACGATCAGCGCATCCTCGGACAGGTCCACGGCCGCGATGCGCGCGTCGGGCACCTCGGCAGCCAGGGTCAGCCCGATACAGCCCGAGCCGCAGCACAGGTCGAGTACCTTGGGGCTTTCCAGTGTTTTGGCGTCCTCAATGGCCAGCTGGCACAGCGGTTCGGTATCCGACCGGGGAATGAGCACGTTTTTGTTGACGACAAAGGTGCGCCCGAAAAAGTCCCATTCGCCTAGAATATAGGCCAGCGGTTCGCCTTCCAGCCGGCGTGCGGCCATCTCCTCGGCGGTTTTCACCGTGTCCGGGTCCAGATAGCGGTAGCCCCAGTCGGCGGTCTTGTGTTTGTCAGCGCCCGATACAAAGGCGGCCAGTTCCCGGGCTTCCAGCTCGCCCATGGAGATGTCCGCGGCGCGGAACTGGCGGCGCAGCTCGATGTATAGGTCATTGATGGTCATGGTCATATCGTTTTATCCACACTCCTGTTTCTTTCTCTTTTCGGTCGGGGAACCATAGAAAAGCTTCCTCCAAAGGGAGGAAGCTAAGGGGGTTACCATGTGTCGCTGTCGTCCGGAGGGATGACCCGCTGCATGCCTTCGATGGCAACTTCAATCATGCTGTCATCCGGTTCAAACACGGTCAGGCGCTGAATCATCAAACCCGGCCAGCGCAAAATGCGGCAGAGCAGGTTGTCATGCCGGCCGGCGTAGCGGTTGAACTCATAGGAGATGCCCACCACCAGCGGCAGAATAATCAAATGGGTCAGCGCCCGCAAAAACGGGTTGGTGATGGTGATGAGTGAAAAGACGATGGACGACACCACGGTGGCCACGATGATGAGCACGAACATAAAACTCGTGCCGCACCGGGGGTGGAACCGCGGCATGTTGCGCACATTTTCGACCGTCAGCGGCAGCTCGGCTTCATAGCAGAAAATCGTCTTGTGTTCGGCGCCGTGGTATTCAAACGTGCGCTTGATGTCCTTCATGTGGCTCACCGACCACATGAACGCCAGAAAAATCAGGATACGCAATGCGGCTTCAACCAGGTTGCGCGCCACATTGGACGTGCCGTTTGGCAGCAGGCCGCCCACAAACGAGGGCAGCAGCATAAACAGCCCGACCGGGATGGCGATGCCGACCACCATCGCAAAGGCCATGATGGCTTTTTCCAGCTTTTCCGAGCCCAGCTTGCGTTCCAGCCAAAGCTCGAATTTGGACGGCTCGGTGTCCTCATCGTCCTCAATGAACTGCGAGGAATAGTCGATGTCTTGCAGACCTTCTTTCAGGGCCATGAACAGGCCGAACGCGCCCCGGCAGATGGGCAGTTTCCAAAACCGGCTTTTGGCGACCGCGGTGTCGCGCTCCTCGGTTTGGAGCGTGCCGTCGCCCTTGCGTACGACCACGCAGGTGCGTTTGGGCCCCTTCATCACAATGCCTTCGATGATGGCCTGGCCGCCAATGGTGGTTTTGCGGCGGCAGACCGGCATTTCGTATTTGCTCATAATGTGTTGTTCTCCTCCAGGGATTCGGGATCGTCCACATCATCCAGCGGGATGGCCGGAACCCGTACATAAACGGCCGTACCGGCGCCCGGCTTGCTGGTAATGTCCAGCGAGCCGCCGTGCATTTGGACGATCTCATCGGTCACGGCCAGACCAATGCCGCTGCCGCGTTCCTTGGACGAGCCCTTGTAGAATTTTTCCTTGACAAAAGGCAGTTCGGCTTCCGGGATGCCCGGGCCCCAGTCGCGCACGCAGACGACAACCGTATTTTCGGTGCGGCTGAGCGAAACCTCAATTTTGCCGCCCGAGCGGCCGTATTTGGCCGCATTGTCGATGATGTTGAGGAACACCTGCTTCATGCGGTGCCGGTCGCCCGAAACAAAATAACTGCCCGGCTCCTGGCTGTAATGCAGGCTCATCTCCGAGCTGCGCAGCAGGTTTTCATACATATAGACGGCCTCGTACAGTTCGAGCGAAAGGTCAAAGACCTCCATTTCCAGCTTCATGCGGCCCGATTCGATGCGGGCAAAATCAAGCAATTCCTCGACCATCTGGGTCAGGCGGCGGCTCTCCTTTTGGATGATGTCCAGGCCCTGCATCACTTCTTCCGGGTCCTGGGCACCGCCGGCGGCCAGCGTTTCGCTCCAACCGGCAATGGCGGTCAGCGGGGTGCGCAGTTCGTGCGACACTGAGGAAATAAAATCGTTCTTCATGCGCTCGGCGCGGGCGATCTCGTCGGACATGTGGTTGATCGAGTCGCAAAGCTGGCCGATCTCGTCGTCGTAAGTCTTGTGCAGGCGCATGCCGTATTGGCCGGAGGCGATCTCCTTGGCCACTTCGTTGATGCGCGTAACCGGCAGCAGGATGGAGCGGATGAAGTAGCTGTTCGAGGCAATGACCAGAATCAGAAAAATCAAGCAGGCCGAGATCGAACACAGGATGACAATGGTGATCTGGCGCTCGGCGATCTCGAGCGAGGAAATCATGCGCACCGCGCCTATCAGTTCGCCGCGGGACGTATACATGGGCTCGGATACGCTCATGATGCGCTCGCCAGTCAACGGGTCTTCGCCCGAAAAGCTGCAAACGGTCTTTTCGGTCAGGGCGCGGCGGGCGTCGTCGGTCGAGGGGTTGGATTCGGTTGTTAGGTCGGAGGTCGAGCGGAGGATGCGGCCGGAATTGTCGATAAACTGCAATTCGACCTTGTCCTTGTCCTCGTACCCCAGCACATATTGGTCGATACCGCCCAGGTATTCGTCATAGGTGTCGGTGAAATTGTCGCGGATGGAGGACACCGTGCTGTGCACCCGGCTCTTGAGGTTGTCCCGGATGCTGGAATAATAATAACTGGAGATGCCGACCGATACAAAAATAATGATAACCGCCAAAATAATGACGACAAAGCTCAGGGAGTTGACCAGCCAGCGGCCTTTCAGACCGCCGGGCGCATGCTGCACGCGGTTTTCTTTGGGGGGTGCGGCGGCCGCCGAAGCATGCGGTGGGGAAGCGGCCTTCCAGTGATATTTCATGCTTCCCACATGTACCCATACCCGCGCACGGTGACGATATAGCGCGGGTGGGCCGGGTCATCCTCGATTTTGATGCGCAGACGGCGGATATTGACGTCCACGATCTTCAGTTCGCCCACATAGTGGTGCCCCCAGACCATCTCCAGCAAATCGTCGCGCGAGAGCGCCTTGCCGATGTTTTGCAGGAAGGCTTTGAGGATACCGTATTCGATTTGGGTCAGTTCGATCTTGACCCCGTTCTTATGCACCTCGCGGGCGCGCAGGTTGAGCTTGAACGGCCCGGATTTGATGATCTCTTCATCGGCGAAGCGGTTGCCGGAGACGCGGCGGAACAGGGCGTCCACGCGGGCGACCAGTTCGACCACCGAAAACGGCTCGGTGGCATGATCGTCGGGGCCGGTCATCAGGCCGCTGACCTGCCCGGCGTCTTGGGGGCGCGGGGGGCGCATTATCACGCGCGCC
>JAUMSA010000019.1 GCA_031293105.1 Butyricicoccus sp.
CACTGGACATTGAAATCACCGAACTAACTTAAGGAGGAAACGACATAATGGCAAAGGGTAAATTTGGCGGCCTGGGCGGCGGCATGAACATGCAGGCCATGATTAAGCAGGCGCAGAAGATGCAGCAGGACATGCTCAAGGCACAGGAAGAGATCGCTGTGATGGAAACCGAGGCAACGGCTGGCGGCGGCGCGGTCAAGGCAGTCGTGCAGGGCACCAATGTGCTCAAGGCACTGGAGATCAAGCCCGAAGTGGTCGACCCGGACGACGTAGAGATGCTGCAAGACCTGGTGCTGGCAGCCATCAACGAAGCATTCCGTCTGGCATCGGAAAAGAGCGAACAGTCGATGAAGAAGGTCACCGGCGGCATGGGCGGCGGTATGCCGGGCCTGTTCTAAGCGATGCCGTTTTTTGCACAGCCGGTCGAGCGCTTGATCGAGGAATTTGCCAAGCTGCCGGGCATCGGGCAAAAGACCGCCCAGCGTCTGGCGTTTTATATCCTGA
Organism: Butyricicoccus sp.; assembly: GCA_031293105.1. Taxonomy (GTDB): domain Bacteria; phylum Bacillota; class Clostridia; order Oscillospirales; family Butyricicoccaceae; genus Butyricicoccus_B. The sequence goes on from JAUMSA010000019.1 coordinate 505, forward strand.
ATCAGCCCAAGGAAACGGCCGAAACCTTTGCGCAGGCGCTGCTCGATGCCAAAGAGAAGGTCTACACCTGCAAGGTCTGCCAAAACCTGACCGACAGCGAGGTGTGCTCGATCTGTTCCAATCCGGCGCGCGACCATGGCGTCATCTGTGTGGTCACCGAGCCCAAGGATGTGATTGCCTTTGAGCGCACGCGGGAATTTAACGGCCTCTATCATGTGCTGCACGGCACCATTTCGCCGCTCGGCGGCGTGGGGCCGGACGACATCCGCATCAAGGAACTGCTTGAGCGCGTGGCCGACGAAAACGAGGATGTGCGCGAGGTTATCCTGGCCACCAATCCGGACACCGAGGGCGAGGCGACAGCCATGTATCTGTCCCGCCTGCTGCGGCCGTTCGGCATCAAGATCACCCGTTTGGCTTACGGCATGCCGGTCGGCGGGCATCTGGAATACGTCGATGAAGTCACGCTCATGCGCGCGCTCGAAGGCCGGCATGAGATCTAAAATGCGCACGGCGCGATATTTCATAAATTTGGAGGAATCACGTTGTCTGATTTAAGACAGGAAATAGGGAACCGGCGCACGTTTGCCATTATTTCGCACCCGGACGCCGGTAAAACCACGATCACCGAGAAATTCCTGCTGTATGGCGGCGCCATCCAGGAAGCCGGTATGGTCAAGGGCAAGAAAAATAGCCGCCATGCGGTGTCTGACTGGATGGAGATCGAAAAGCAGCGCGGTATTTCGGTCACGTCTTCGGTGCTTCAATTCCGCTATGGCGATAAATGTATCAACATTCTGGACACCCCGGGCCACCAGGACTTTTCCGAGGACACCTACCGCACGCTCATGGCGGCCGACTCGGCGGTCATGGTCATCGACGCATCCAAGGGCGTCGAGGCGCAGACCCGCAAGCTGTTCAAGGTCTGTGCCATGCGTGGGGTACCGATTTTCACGTTCATCAACAAGATGGACCGCGATTCGCGCGACCCGTATGAACTGCTCGAAGAGATCGAAAACGAACTGGGCATCGGCACCTTTGCGGTCAACTGGCCGATCGGTTCGGGCAAGGAGTTCAAGGGCGTGTATGACCGCATGGACGACGAGGTCATCGCCTTCGAGGGCGTGGACGCCCGGCACGAAGTCACGGCGACCCACCTAAAATTTGACTCGGACGAACTGAAAGACTTGCTGACCGAAGAACAGTACAGCACGCTGTCCGACGACATCGAGCTGCTTTCGGGCGCGGGCGACGAGTTCGATCTGGACGCCGTGCACCACGGCAAGCTGTCGCCGGTGTTCTTCGGCTCGGCGCTGACCAACTTCGGCGTCGAACCGTTTTTGAAGAAGTTTTTGGTCATGACCCCGCCGCCGACCGCACGCCAGGCGGATATCGGCCTGATTGACCCCTTTGAGGACCATTTTTCGGCCTTTGTCTTTAAGATTCAGGCCAATATGAACAAGGCGCACCGCGACCGCATTGCTTTTATGCGCATGTGCTCGGGCAAGTTCGAGCGCGGCCGCGAAGTTTGGCATGTGCAGGGCGGCCGCAAGATTCAGCTTGCCCAGCCGCAGCAGCTCATGGCGCAGGACCGCTCGATTGTGGACGAAGCCTATGCGGGCGATATCATCGGCGTGTTCGACCCCGGCATTTTCTCGATCGGCGATACGGTCTGTGACCCGGCCCGCAAGTGCACCTTCTCGGGCATCCCGACCTTTGCACCCGAACTGTTCGCCCGTGTGCGGCAGAAGGATACGCTCAAGCGCAAGCAGTTTGTCAAGGGCGTCGAGCAGATCGCCCAGGAAGGCGCCATCCAGATCTTCCGCGAACCGGCTTCGGGCATGGAGGAAGTCATCGTGGGCGTGGTCGGCCAGCTGCAATTTGAAGTGCTCGAATATCGCCTGAAGAATGAATATAACGTGGAAGTCATCCGCGAGATGCTGCCCTATGAGCATCTGCGCTGGATTGAAAACATCGATTTGGACACGTTCGACTATCACAAGCTGACGCTGACCAGCGACACTAAGGTGGTGCAGGACATGCGCGGCAATTATCTGTTGCTGTTCACCAGCCCGTGGAACATCACCTGGGCGACCGACCACAACGAAGGTCTGGAACTGGCCGAATTTTCCGAAAACGCATAACAAAAAAGACCTTGGGAAAGAAGGGCTCCCGAGGTCTTTTTTTGGTGGCCGGAGGAAAACAGTGGTTTACTTGTCCGACAATTTTTGCTATACTAAAACCACTGAATTTAAAATTTTTCCGCACGCATGCCGCGTTTTTATAGAGGAGGAGTTGCAACATGAGCCGAACATTTTCCATCATCGGCGCAGGCCCCGGCCATTCCGGCCTGCTGACCGGCCGGGCGCAGGAGGTCATCACCAAGGCCGAGGAGGCCTATGCCACCGGGCGGACGGCCGGTGCGCTTGCTGCGCTGCGCAAGGATTGGAAACTGTGTCCGGCGGCCGACCTTGCCGAGCGGGCGGCCGAATCTACCAGCGAACAGATTGCCATTCTGGTGTCCGGGGACGCCGGATTCTATACCCGACTGGATGCCATGCGCCAGGTTTTGGAGCCGCATGGTTCGGTCGAAGTCTATCCCGGCATGAGCAGCCTGCAATATCTATGCGCCCAGATCGGCGAAAGCTATGACGATGTGTTTTGGATGGAGAGCGGCAAACAGGACTTGCTGGCCGCACTGTCGTACCATGGCAAGGTGTGTCTGATGCTGGAAGGTAACCACACCCCGGCCGCCGTCTGCACCCAGCTGTGTGCCGCCGGATTGGGACGGCTGCGCGTAGTCATCGGCACCCGACTGGGTACCGGCCGCGAGCACATCGTGGACCAGACCGCGCAGCTTTTGCGCAACAAAAAATTCGCCGCCCCGGCGATCATGCTGCTGTTCCAGCAGGCGCCGGCCGACCCGAATCGTCCGGTGTTCGATACCGACCTGATGGGGATGGACGGTATGATCGGGCAGGAAGTGCGCTGGAATGCGGTCAATCTGCTGCGCGTAAAGCCGGATGAAATCGTGTATGACATGGCGGCCGGAAACGGCGCGATCGGACTGGAGCTGGCGCGCAAAGCCTGTGAGGGCCGCGTGTATGCCTTCGAGGAAAACGAAGAAAAAATGTCCCTCCTGGGGCGCAACCGGGAAACGCTCGGCGGTTGGAACCTGTGTCCGGCTCCGGGGAAGTGGAAGGACGCCATGCAGCCGCTGCCCGCGCCCGACGCGGCGTTTCTCGGCACCGGGGTGGCCGACATCCACGAAACGTTGGCCGCACTCAAGGAGAAAAATTCACGTGTGCGGGTGGTTGTCGCCGCGGACAGCCTGGAACGGCTGAGCCAGGCCCAGCTGGCGCTGACGGCGCTGCATTTTAAAAACCAGTCGGTCAGCCAGCTTTTGTTGACGCGCGGCCGTACGCTGGGCAATTATACCATGATGCTGGCCGGGGAAACGCTGTTTTTGCTCTGTGCCGGCAAATAAAAGTACATCGCCAAGGGC
>JAUMSA010000140.1 GCA_031293105.1 Butyricicoccus sp.
CATTCTATTTTTGCCGCATCCTGTCAGGATGCAAAAAATTTCTCGGCTTCCCCCACCAAGTACAGCGATCCGCAAATCAGGATGGTATCGGCCGGCTGCGCGGCTGCCAGGGCGGCCCGCAAGGCATCCGCAGCATGGGCAAAAGTACCTTGCACCTTTGCTGCGGGCAGCAGCGCGGCCAATTCGGCCGCAGGCAGCGCCCGTTCGTTGTCCGGCTGGGTGACAAAGACCACATCGCCCACATCGGCCAGAATGCTGGCGCATGTCTTGACATCTTTATCTGCCACCATGCCGAGCACCAACAGCAAACGACCATCAAGCGGCAAGGCATCCACCGTAGAGCGAATAGCCTTTACACCCCCGATATTATGGCCACCATCCACCAAAATACACGGATTTTTTCGTAAAATCTGCATACGTCCCGGCAGAAAGGCATGCGACAAACCCGCGGCAACCACCCCGGATGACAGCACCCAGCCGCGGCCACGCAGCGCCTCGATCGTCTGCAAAGCCGTGCAGGCATTCTGCACCTGATGCGGCCCGATGAGCGGTACCTCATAGGATTTCCCCTGCCAATGGAAGTGAACCCCTGCCCAATCGCACCGAACTGCTTCGGCCGGGCTTGGCACCTGCACATCCGGCCGCACCGATCGGATGACCTGCATCGCGTCTTCCGGCTGTTCCGGCGCGCAGACGGCCGCACTGCCTAGCTTGAGGATACCGGCCTTGGTGCGGGCGATCTCGCCGGTTGTGCGCCCCAGAACCGCTGTATGGTCGAGGGAGATCGACGTCAATACCGCGACCTCGGGCGGGTCGATTACATTGGTCGCATCGAACGAACCACCCAGCCCGGTTTCCAGCACCACAATATCGCAGCCCTGCTCGGCAAAGTACAGAAACCCCAGCGCGGTGACAAATTCAAATTCACCGATGCTCTCACCCGCGGGCAGGGTCAGCGTGCGTTCGGCCTGCTCGACCCGCTCAGCCAAACGCTGTAAATCGGCGTCCGAAATCATCTGCCCATTTATCTGGATCCGCTCGTGGAAGGTCACGAGAAAGGGCGAGGTGAACAGGCCGGTGCGATACCCAGCTTGCTGCAACACAGCCGCCAGCATGGCCGCTGTGCTTCCCTTGCCGTTGGTGCCCGCGAGGTGAACAAACTTGAGTCCCTTCTGCGGATTTCCCAGCGCGGCGCACAGAGCCCGGATGCGGTGTAGCCCCGGCTTGCCCGAAAAGCGGCCATGGGCATGGATGCGGTCGATGACGGTCATACGCGCACCAGCCGTCCTTCCCACCAGTCCTGCGGGTCGCCATTCTCATTGAGAACGCCCTGTATCTTGTATTCGCTCTCGCTCACTTGCAGCAGCATTTCGCTGCCGCTGTGCACGCCGTCCGCTGCCGTATACGCCGAGGTGATGATACCGGGCAGGACGGTGAACATGCCTTCGAGCGTGCCCAGCGTCGGATTGACCGACGTCCAGCGCAGCTCGGCTGGGTTGTTAGTCTGCGTGATGGTATACGTATTTTCAAACCGCACCAGCGGTGTGAGCGCCACATCCAGAACACCGGTCAGCGTCCAGGCTTCCGGCGTACGCGAAAGGGTGCTCTCCCCGGTCAGCGGCACCGTCTGTCCATCCTTGGTGTGATAGACGCCCTCGGCGCGCCAATGCGCCGGTTGGAATAAATAGGTGTGTTCCATGGTTTCTGTCCCCCTACTCAGTCGGTCGAATCGCAGAAAAATTCCATCTTCCCGCAGTTCTTACAGACATAGATCTGTACGGTCAAAGAACCGGCAAACAGATTAGGCAGACTGCCGAGCAAAAAGCCGGTTTGGCCGAGCTGCAATTTTTCGGTCCCCATATAGTGCAGCAGGGCTTGGCAGCGTAAACATTTCATCTCCATGCCTCCTTTATGATGCGAAAGGGGAAGAACGCGAGTCCTTCCCCCTTTTCTATCTTAGCCTTGCGGCAGTGCAGCCAGGCTGGCGTCGAGTTTCTCCATCAGCTCCTGATACTTGGCTGCCTTTTCGCGCTCCTGCGCGATGACAGCTTCGGGCGCCTTATTGACAAAGCCCGGATTGTTCAGCTTCTTCATGACAAAGTCGATGTCCTTCTGCACCTTGGCCTTTTCCTTGGTCAGGCGGGCACGTTCCTTTGCAAAGTCCACCAGTTCACCCATGGGCATGTAGACCTGGGCGCCCTTGGTGACCACGGAAACCATGGAATCCACATTCGCGGGCGCGGTATCGACAAATTCGATGTCGGACGCATAGGCCAGCTTGGCGAAGAACAGCGAACCGGCCTCATACGCCGCACGGTCGTCGGTCAGCAGGATGACCTGCGCCTTCTTGGACGGCGGTACGTTCATCTCGGCACGGCGGGCACGGATGGCGCGGATGGTGTCCATCATGGTTTCTACCTGATCGGCCTCGGTGGCAAAGTGCAGCTTTTCATCATACTCCGGCCACTTGGATACCATGACCGACGCACCCTCATGCGGCAGCGCCTGCCAGATGGTTTCGGTGATGAACGGCATGAACGGATGCAGCAGCTGCATGGTGTGCGACAGAACGTAGCACAGCACCTTCTGCGCGCCTTCGTTGGATGCCTTGTCATCCTTGTTTTGCAGGCGCGGCTTGACAATCTCGATATACCAGTCGCAGAAGTTGTCCCAGATGAAGTCATACAGCTTCTGCACGGCCAGACCGAGCTCGTACTTGTCGATGTTCTCGGTGACAGCGGCAACCAGGTCGTTGTACTTGGACAGAATCCACTTGTCCTCAAGCGCCAGGGTTTCGGGCAGCTCGGCCTTGTCGATGGTCAGGTTCATCGGGATGAAGCGGGACGCATTCCAGATCTTGTTGGCAAAGTTACGGCTGGACTCTACCTTCTCGGTCGAGAAGCGCATGTCGTTGCCGGGCGAGTTGCCGGTGACCAGCGTAAAGCGCAGCGCGTCGGCACCGTACTGGTCGATGATCTCCAGCGGGTCGATGCCATTGCCGAGCGACTTGGACATCTTGCGGCCCTGAGCGTCGCGCACCAGGCCATGGATATACACGGTCTTAAACGGTTCCTCGTGCATCTGCTCCAGGCCGGAGAAGATCATGCGGGCAACCCAGAAGAAGATGATATCATAGCCGGTAACCAGCACGCTGGTGGGATAGAAATAGTCAAGTTCCGGGGTCTTGTCCGGCCAGCCGAGCGTGGAGAACGGCCACAGTGCCGACGAGAACCAAGTATCGAGCACATCCTCTTCCTGGTGGACATGGGTGCCGCCGCACTTGGGGCAAACGGTCACATCGGTGCGCGATACGGTCATTTCGCCGCAGTCGTCGCAGTAGTACGCCGGAATCCGGTGGCCCCACCAGAGCTGACGGGAGATGCACCAGTCGTGTACATTCTCCATCCAGCGCAGATAGGTTTTGGAGAAGCGCTCGGGCACAAACTTGACCCGGCCGTCCTTGACCACTTCCATGGCGGGCTTTGCCAGCGGCGCCATCTTGACGAACCACTGGGCCGAGGTCATCGGCTCGACGGTGGTACCGCAGCGGTAGCAGGTGCCGACGTTGTGTTCGTGGTCCTCGATCTTGACCAGGTAGCCGCCTTCCTCGAGGTCCTTGATAACCGCCTTGCGGCACTCGTAACGATCCATGCCCTGGTACTTGCCGCCGTTTTCGTTGACGGTCGCGTCCTCGTTGAACACGAGAATCTGCTCGAGGTTGTGCCGCTGACCCATCTCGAAGTCGTTCGGGTCGTGGCACGGGGTGACCTTGACGCAGCCGGTACCAAATTCCATATCGACATAATCATCGCCGAAAATCGGGATTTCACGGTTCATGATCGGCAGAATACAGGTCTTACCAATCAGGTGCTTGTAGCGTTCATCATTCGGGTTGACGGCCACGCCGGTATCGCCCATGAAGGTTTCCGGACGGGTGGTCGCAACGACCAGTTCGCCCGAACCGTCTGCCAGCGGGTAGCGGATGTGCCACAGCTTGCCCGGCTGGGTTTCATATTCGACCTCAGCGTCGGACAGCGCGGTCGCACAGTGCGGGCACCAGTTGATGATGCGGTGACCCTTGTAAATCAGGCCCTTTTCATACAGGTTTACAAAGACTTCCTTGACCGCCTTGGAGCAACCTTCGTCGATCGTGAAGCGTTCACGGCGCCAATCGCACGACGAGCCCAGCTTCTTGAGCTGCTCGATGATACGGCTGCCGTACTGGTGCTTCCAGTCCCACACACGCTCCAGGAACTTCTCACGGCCCAGGTCGTAACGGGTCAGGCCCTCTTCCTTGCGCAGGTTTTCCTCGACCTTGATCTGGGTCGCAATGCCCGCGTGGTCGGTGCCCGGCATCCACAGCGCCGAATAACCCTGCATCCGCTTGAAACGAATCAGGATATCCTGCAAAGTTTCGTCAAAGGCATGGCCCATGTGCAGCTGGCCGGTGACATTCGGGGGTGGGATGACAATGGTAAACGGTTTCTTGGTTTCGTCGACCTCTGCGTTAAAAAAGCCGCTGTCGTTCCAGAACTTGTACAGCTTTTCTTCGACCACAGACGGGTCATACGTCTTTGGCAGTTCGCTCATAAACGCAATACGCTCCTTTATCGAAAATTTGGTTTGACTAAAATGAAAAAAGCCTTCGTCCTAAAACTTTAGGACGAAGGCTTTTGCTTCCGTGGTACCACCTAAATTCGCAGGGCAACCCCTGCGCACTTGGCGCCCCTAACGCGGGCGGTAACGGGTACGCTTACCTAGCTTTCAGCGCACCGGCTCCAAAGCTACCTTCTCCCCGGTCGAACGAAGGCTCACACCAACCGCCTTCTCTCTTGCGAACAAACGCAGGGATACTCCTCTTTTTCATCGCCTTTATGATATTCTCTGTGAAATCCTTTTT
>JAUMSA010000154.1 GCA_031293105.1 Butyricicoccus sp.
GTCGCTTTCCTTGCGGCGTTACCCGCCGCACGCGCAACGGAGACACCGCCACCCCACATTGGCCGGGGCTACAACCAGCTCTTCAGCGACGCGGGGGTCGAAGGCATTGTGCTGTGCACCTGCGGCATCAACGGCGTGCGGGTGGAGGGAAACCGCATCCGCGCCGAAGCCGGGGCGACCCTGGCGCAGGTCGCGCAGGCTGCGCTGCATGCCGGACTGACCGGCGCCGAGTTTGCCGCCGGGATTCCGGGCACGGTCGGCGGCGGCGTGTTTATGAACGCAGGTGCGTACGACGGGCAGCTGGCCGACCTGGTCACCCAGTCGGTCTATTTGGACGAAACCGGCGCCAGCCGGGTGCTGCGCGGCGACGAGCATCATTTCGGATACCGCATGAGCGCCTATAAGGAACATCCCGATTGGGTGGTCATGGAGGCCGAATTTACCTTGCAGCCGGGTGACCCGGCGCAGATTCGCGCCAAAATGGACGATTTTGCCCGTCGCCGTCGGGAAAAGCAGCCGCTCAATTACCCGAGTGCGGGCAGCACCTTCAAACGCCCGGAGGGCTACTTTGCCGGGCGGCTGATTGAGGACGCGGGCCTGAAAGGCGCGTCGGTCGGCCAGGCGCAGGTGTCCGAAAAGCATGCGGGCTTTGTCATCAACCAGGGCGGCGCGACCTGTGCCGAGGTCGCGGCCCTGATCGCACATATTCAGCAGACAGTATATGAAAAATTCGGCGTACGGCTCGAGTGTGAGGTGCGCCGGATCGGTTCGTAGGGGAGGGATAACCGTGCATTTTTTGATTGTTTCCGGTATGTCGGGCGCGGGCAAGAGCCGCACCGTGGCCACGCTGGAGGACCTGGGGTTTTATTGTGTGGATAATCTGCCCATTGCGCTGATTCCGCAGTTTGCCGAGGTCTGCTTTGCCGCTGCCGAGCGGTATGAACGGGTGGCTTTGGTGACCGACGTGCGCGCCGGCGGGGATTTTGAGCAGCTTTTCAGCTCGCTCGACAGCATCCGGGATATGGGCTGCGATTACAGCATCCTGTTCCTGGACACCGATACCGAAACCCTGATTCACCGCTTCAAGGAGACCCGCCGCAAGCATCCGCTGATGAAAAAGGGCGTGGGCATGCGCGAGGCCATTGAGGAAGAACGCAAGATGCTGGAGAATGTTCGCAGCCGCGCCGATTATGTGGTCGATACCACCCATCTGTCGGTGGCCGCGCTGCGCGAGCATCTGATTCAGATTTTCACCGAAAGCGACCCGGGCAGCCTGCTGCAAGTCACCGTGCAGTCGTTTGGCTTTAAGTACGGCATCCCGACCGAGGCCGATCTGGTCTTTGACGTGCGTTTTCTGCCCAATCCGTATTATGAAATCCGCCTGCGCGAACACAACGGCACCGAAAAGTGCATCCGGGACTATGTGTTCCAGGACGGCGTGGCCGACGAGCTGATGGGGCACTTGACCGGCCTGATCGACTTTTTGCTGCCGCGCTACGCCAAGGAGGGCAAATCTTCGCTGGTCATCTGCATCGGCTGCACGGGCGGCAAGCACCGCTCGGTCGCCATTGCCGAGGCGCTGACCGAGCACATCAATGCGCACGGCGGCAATGCCGGCGCCGTACACCGCGATTATCAGCGCGGATAAAGGAACGAACACCATGTCTTTTTCAAGCAAGACCAAAACCGAATTATGCCGTGCGCCCTTGGGGCGCGCCTGCTGCCAGCTAGCCGAAATCTATGGGGTTTTGCTGTATGCGTCCGTGTTTTCCCATCGGGAAATCCGCATCACCACCGAATTGCCCGCCTTTGCGCGGCGCGCGGCCCGGCTGCTCGAGCAGGTGTTCGGCGTCAAGGTGGAGCCGGAAACCGTTGGCCGCCGCCGGGTGCTGCACATCACCGACGAAAAGGCGCTGCGCATGATTATGACCAGCTTGGGGTATGATTTTAAAAGCCACATCACCTATCATTTGAACCGCAATATGGTGGAAAATGACTGCTGTGCGGCGGCCTTCCTGCGGGGCATCTTCCTGATGAGCGGGTCGGTGGCCGGTCCCGACAAGAAAAGCCATTTGGAAATCAAATGCAGCCATCAGCCGCTGTGCCGGGAAGTCATGAGTTTGATGCTCGATTTGGGGCTGCGGCCCAAGCTGACCGCGCGGCGCACAGCCTATTTGATTTATCTCAAGGACACGGCGGGCATCGAGGACCTGCTCACGCGCATCGGCGCGTCCCGCGCGGCCATGACCATCATGGAAGCCAAGATTGAGAAAAATCTGCGCAACAACATCAACCGGCAGGTCAACTGCGAAACCTCCAACCTGATGAAGACCACCGATGCGTCGGCGCGGCAGATCGCCGCCATCGAGCGGGCGCTCACCCTGGGCGGCATTGAAATCTATCCGGAGAACCTGCGCGAAACGGTCGATCTGCGTGTGGCCAACCCGGCGGCCAGTCTGGCCGAACTGGCGGCCATGTTCGACCCACCGATCTCCAAGCCCGGCCTGAGCCACCGCCTGCGGCGCATCATGCAGATTTCGGAAAACCTCATCGAGCGGGCAGGGGAGGGGACATAATGGAACAATTTGCCCATTTGCATGTGCATAGTGAATACAGCTTGCTGGATGGCGCCTGCCGCATCGAGGAACTGATGGACCGGGTGGCAGCGCTCGGCCAGCCGGCCGTGGCCCTGACCGACCACGGCGTCATGTATGGCGCCATTGATTTCTACCGCGCCGCCAAGGCGCGGGGCATCCATCCGGTCATCGGTTGTGAGGTGTATGTGGCGCCCAAATCCCGGTTCGATAAAAACTATGTGGGCGGGGAATGGCACCGCCACCTTATTTTGTTGTGCGAAAATATGGAAGGGTATCGCAACCTCATCCACATGGTCAGCCTATCATTTGCCGAAGGGTTCTATA
>JAUMSA010000250.1 GCA_031293105.1 Butyricicoccus sp.
ATTATATATTTTAATGGCGCTTCCGCTGCTTGTGCTGGCCGGTGTGCTTGTTTTTATATACAAGCTTGGCAGGAACAAAACCTCCCCACGCGCTGCGGCCCTGGCAGAAAAACTGGGCGTTCGGCAGGCGGATGAGATGGAGCGTCTGATTCAGTACAAGGCAGCGACGCTGGCGTATGCCGTGGTCGTCTGGATGCTGGTGCTTTACAGCTTTTATGTAGTCCTGATTCGCAAGGAATCCATGCCGCTGACCAATTTGGCCGTGTTGGCCGGACTGCTGACCCAGTGTATCGCCACGCTGGTGCTGCGTCATCGCAGTACGGCAGGAGACGAGGAGTATCACCCCTATCCCATGTGGAAGACCCTGCTGCTTGTGGTGGCCATAAGCGCCGTTATCGCGGCGATAGGCGCGGGCATTACCATCGTCGTTCTGGCGTGGTGATGAAATGAAAAACCGAATCAAAGAGCTGCGCAAGGCGCGCGGCCTGCGGCAGGAGGATTTTGCCAAGCTGCTGGGCGTCAGCCGCCAGACGGTCGTGGCCATGGAGAACAACAAATACGACCCCACGTTGGCGCTGGCCATGCGGGTGGCCCGGCTGCTTGAGCTGCCGGTCGAAAGCATCTTTTTCTTAGACGAATAAAAAAAGGAACGGCCTTGCCGTTCCTTTTTGCGTTATGAGCCCGCGGCATCTAAGTCCGCATCCGAGGTTTCCACCAAGCGGAAAATTGCTTTTTCGCCGTCATCGAGCAGCAGGGCCAGTGTTTCCGCGTCCTGCACCTCAAACCGATAGGCGTTCTGGCTGCCTTGGGTGGAAGCGGTCAGGATACCGTCGTCCACCGTGTAGGTTCCGGCGGCCAGGGTGTCGTAGAAGAAAATAAACGACTTTTCTTCATTATCCAGCGTCAGGAAGGGCGCCATGTTCTGGGTGTCGTTGACATCCGAGCCCTCTAAAAAATACGCGCCCGAGGTCGGTTCGATGTTGTTTTTCTGGCAGCCACCCAGCACAACCAGCAGGGTGAGCGCCAGCAGGACAAAAATTCGTTTCATCATAGACTCCTTTCGAAAATGGGGATAAAATCAGCCGATGCCGCCCTTGAGAAAGCCCAGAAGGACGACCAACGCCGCGACGGGCACATAAATATACCGGGCAAAAAAGTCGAATACCTTTCCAATCGGCTTGGCGCGGCCGAGCTGCAATTCGGGCTTGATGGCTTTCAGCCCCAAAACCCAGAAAATCATAATCGCGCCCAATACCGCGCCGATGGGAACCACATAAATCGTGATCATGTCCATCCAGCGGCTCAAGCGGGCCTCCTGTTCGATGAACAGGCCCACAGCAAAGGCGGCGGCGCCGACCAGCAGTACGGCATAAGGCCGCTTGAGCTTTAAATGGCGCTGCGTCGCTTCGGCACAGACTTCAAACATATTGGCCAGCGACGTGATGCCGGCAAACAGCACGGACAGGAAAAACAGCACGGCGAACAACCGGCCGGCCGGCATCTGCTGAAAGACGCGCGGCAGGGTGTGGAACATGAGTGGCGGGCCGGATGCCGGGTCCAGCCCGAAGGCGAATACCGCCGGGATAATGGCAAACCCGGCGATCATGGCCGCGCAGGTGTCCAGCAGGGCGGTCATCCCGGCCGAATGCAGGATATTTTCCTTTTTGCTCAGGTAAGAACCGTAAATAATCATGCCCGAACCGGTGACCGACAGCGAGAAGAACGCCTGGCCCATGGCCATAATCCAGGTGTCGGCGTTCATGAGGTATTCCCAACGCGGGACGAGCAGATAGCGGTAGCCGTCGAGTGCGCCGGGCAAAAAGGCCACACGCGCAGCAATGACGACAAACAGCACAAAAAAGGTCGGCATCATGACTTTGTTGACCTTTTCGATGCCCGACGAGATGCCGCCGATGAGCACCAGGATGGTGATGAGCACCACAGCCAGATGCCAGGGGATGCTGCCGAATGCGCCGGTCATCTGGGCGAAAAAGGTCTCGGGCTCGGTCTGCATGAGCGTGCCGGACGCGGCGCCGACCAAGGTGCGCAGCACCCAGCCGACAATGACCGAATAACCGATGGCGATGCCGAGCGAGCCGAACAGCGGGATGGCGCCCAGAATCGCGCCGCCTTTTTTGCCGCGCGAGCGCAGGGCATAATCATAGGAACCAATCGGGCCGGTGCCGGTCAGGCGGCCGAAAGCGAATTCGCCCGACAGACCGATGATGCCAAATAAAATAACGAACAAGCAATAGGGGATGAGAAAGGCCGCGCCCCCATATTGGCCGGTGCGATAGGGAAACATCCAGATGTTGCCCATGCCGACCGCGGAACCAACGGCAGCCAGCACAAACCCCAACTTGCTGGAAAAGGTTCCGTTTTGCGGTGAATGATTCATGATTTCCTCCACATTTTCTTCTTCTGAAACTTTGGGCGCATCGCTTGCCAAGCGGCGTGGAATGGAGCACGTCGGTCGGTCGGGAAACATAGGGAAAAAACAGGGAATTTGTTTTGCGCCGCATTTTGTATATTGTATCACACTTCTTAGTGCCCGGCAACCATGCCGCTGCCGGTTCTCCCATGGGTTGCACAAAGGGAAAAGGCAAAAAGCGTCAATTTTTCACAAATTCACTCTTGCAAAGCGCGCATGGCTATGATACGATAATAAAGCTTGAAAGACATCTGTATTTGTCAGGAGGACAGAAGGAACATGGATACAGATACCAAATATTATCTCGTCGAACGCACGCTTCTGCCCGAGGTTTTCCGCAAGGTGGTCAAGGCCAACGCGGCCTTACATACCGGGCGGGCCAAGACCGCAAGCGAAGCGGCGCAAAGCGTGGGTCTTTCCCGCAGCGCCTATTATAAATACAAGGACGGCATCCGTCCATTCTATGAAGCGGCGCACAACCGCACGATCAATTTTCATCTGATGCTGGTCGACCGGCCGGGCGTTTTATCCAACATCTTAGGGCTGTTTGCCCGGGTAGGGGCCAATGTGCTGACCATCAACCAGTCCATCCCGATCGGCGGGCAGGCGGCGGTGACCATTGCCGCGCGCACCGCGGAGATGAAATGCACGGTAGAATCGTTGATGGAACGCGCGCAGGCGCTGGACGGCGTGTTCCGCATTGTGATTTTGGCCAGCGAATAAATTTTCAGGAGGGTAAACAACATGGTGAAAGTAGCAGTTCTGGGGCACGGCACGGTCGGTTCCGGCGTCTATGAAGTTTTTGACACGAACGCAGAGCGCCTCGCGCACGCGGTCGGCGAACCGGTGGAGGTCAAGTATG
>JAUMSA010000258.1 GCA_031293105.1 Butyricicoccus sp.
ATGTGGTGGACGACCATCTGATGGGCACCACTGTGGTCGTGCGTGGCGAAGAATGGCTGGCGACCCTGCCCGTTCATTTGCAGCTCTTCCGCGCCATGGGCTGGAAGGCGCCCAAGTACGCCCACACCGCCCAGCTGATGAAGATTGATGAGGAAACCGGCGGCAAGCGCAAGCTGTCCAAGCGCAAGGACCCGGAACTGGCGCTCACCTATTACGCCAAGGAAGGCTATCCGGCGCCGTGCGTTCTCGAGTACCTCATGACTCTGCTCAATTCCAACTTTGAGGAATGGCGCCGCGCCAACCCGACCGCACCCATGAACGATTTCCCATTCTCGACCAAGAAGATGAGCGGTTCAGGCGCCCTGTTTGACATCGACAAGCTCAAGGACGTGTCCAAAAACGTCATCTCCCGCATGAGCGCCGACGAGGTCTATGATTTCGTTGCTGCCTGGAGCGCTGAGAATGACCCGCAATTCCACGCCCTGTTCACCCGCGACCCGGACAAGTCCCGCGCCTTCTTGGCCATTGGCCGCGGCGGCAAGAAACCGCGCAAGGACATTGCCCTGTGGAGCGATGTCAAGCCGTATATGGATTTCCTGTTTGATGAGCTGTTCCAGCCCGATTACACCATGCCCGAGCGGGTCAGCGCAGTCGATGCCAAGTCCATGCTGGACGACTTTGCCCAGGTCTTTGACCCGGCCGACACACCGGACGGCTTCTTTGAAAAGATGAAGACCATCGCCGAAAAGCATGGCTATGCCGCCGATACCAAGGCATATAAGGCAAATCCGGACCAATACAAGGGCGCTGTGGGCGATGTGTCCATGGTCATCCGTGTGGCGGTCGCAGGCCGGCAGAATGCCCCGGACCTGCAAAGCGTGATGCACATTATGGGCCGCGAGCAAGTACTCGCACGTCTGACCGCGTGCAAAGAGGCTCTGTAACAAAGCCAATCTCACTCCGTTTGAGTAAGGAGGTCTTGCGCCATGTTCCTTCGAAAGCTTCTCGTCATCGGTTCTGCGTTCATACTCTTGGCCGGCTGCGGCCAAGCTGCTCCGGATGGCGCGCAGAGCGCTGCCCAGTCCGTTCAGGGCGTGCAAGCACCGACTGCCTTTCTGGACAGCTTATCCCTGTCCGATTCCGTGACCGTTGAAGATGCAGAAGGCCGCACGCTGGTGTTTGGTACGTTGGACGACGCCAGCATGCAGCAGGTTGAGGATTATTGGGCTGCTGTACTTGCCGCCAACGATTCTGCGGAGGCGCGGGATGCGACCATCTCCTCCACGCTGGAAATCGACCTGGAAGATCAAACGGTTTCCATGACCATCATTTCCGACCTGCCGGAGTATTTAGAGGCCCATGGTATTCCAGACGACGGGCTCAGCCTCCAAAATTTTGTCTACTGTATTGAAAAAACATAAACCGAAAGGGGTTACCTGAAATTCCATGGAAGTGAACAACTTTCTCACCGAAATCATTGACGCCGATCTGGCCTCTGGCCTGAACGAACGCATTCACACCCGTTTTCCGCCCGAACCCAACGGCTATCTGCACATCGGTTCGGCAAAGGCGATCTTCATCAACTGGTCGATCGCCAAGAAATATAACGGCCTGTTCAATCTGCGCTTTGACGACACCAATCCGGTCCGCGAGGACGACGAATATGTCAAGGCCATCGAAAAGGACATCGTCTGGCTGACCGGTGAGGAGCCGAACGGCGGCATCTTCTACGGCTCGGACTATTTTGAAACCTGCTATGACTGCGCGGTTGCGCTGATCAAGGCTGGCAAGGCCTATGTTTGCGACCTGTCCCAGGAAGAAATGCGCGCCCAGCGCGGTACCCTGACCGAACCGGGCCAGAACAGCCCATACCGCGACCGTTCGGTGGAGGAAAACCTGGCCTTGTTTGAGGCCATGCGCAATGGGGAATTCCCGGACGGTTCCAAGACCCTGCGCGCCAAGATCGACATGTCCAGCCCGAACATGAACCTACGTGACCCGGCGATCTATCGCATCGTGCGTGCCCATCACCACCGCCAGGGCGACAAGTGGTGCATTTATCCGCTTTATGACTTCGCCCACCCCATCCAGGACGCCATTGAGGGTATCACCCACTCGATGTGCTCGATTGAATTTGAAAACCATCGTCCGCTGTATGAGTGGGTTGTGGACAACTGCCCCCTCCCCCATCACCCCAAGCAGCGCGAGTTTGCGCGTTTGAATGTGACCCATACGGTCATGAGCAAGCGCTATCTACGTGAACTGGTCTTTAACGGCCACGTTGAGGGCTGGGACGACCCGCGTATGCCTACGCTGTGCGGCCTGCGCCGCCGTGGCTATACGCCGCATGCTATTCTGGACTTTGTACAGCGCGCCGGCATTGCCAAGGCCAATTCGCTGGTTGACATCCGTCTGCTGGAGCACTGCATCCGCGAGGAACTCAACGAGACTGCGCTGCGCCGCATGGCAGTCACCGAGCCAATCAAGCTGACCATCACCAATTATCCGGCTGACAAGACCGAATATTTTGAAGTGCCCAACAATCCGCGCGACGAGGCAGCCGGTTCCCGACAGGTGCCCTTTACCGGCACGGTCTACATCGAAAAGAGCGACTTTGCCGAGGTTCCGCCCCCGAAGTTCCAGCGCTTGAAGCCGGGCGGCGAAGTCCGTCTGATGGGCGCGTATATCGTCAAGTGCAATGAGATCATCAAAAACGACGCCGGTGAAATCGTGGAACTGCGCTGCACGGCTGACCTCGAGACCGGTAACGGGATGCCGGTCGATGGCCGCAAGGTGCGCGGCACCATCCACTGGGTATCGGCAGCCCATGCCATCGATGCGACCTGCTACCTGTATGATAATCTGTTTACCCTGGAAAACACGGGCGACGTGCCCGAAGGCACCAACTATCTGGATTATCTCAATCCGGACTCGCTTAAGAAGCTGGAAGGCTGCAAAATGGAGCCTTCCATTGCGGACGTGCCGGCGGGTACTCGTATGCAGTTCGTGCGCATGGGTTACTTCATCAAGGATGAGGAACCCGGCCGCTTCAACCGTATCGTCACCCTGAAGGACAGCTTCTCCAAAACACTGAAATAAGCCCCAAAAAAGCTCTGGCATAAGCCAGAGCTTTTTTCTTACCGATAAGACCGGATTTCCAGACAATATTTTTTGGGGTTTTTATACGAAATGGTGTATTCAAACGCCCGCCCATCGGACAGGTAGCCGGTCATTTCGATTTTGATGACCGGTGCATCGGGCGGCAAGCCAAGCTGGCGAGCAATTTCCTCATCCGGTAAGATGGCATCAATCGTTTCTTCTGCCATGGACGGGTGCAACCCATTGACCTGCTCAATATAGTCATAAATGGATTCGACCAGGGTCTCGCAGCCGATGCCTTTGATACAGAAC
>JAUMSA010000291.1 GCA_031293105.1 Butyricicoccus sp.
TTGCGGCGGCGTATAAGAAGCGTCGCACAAAGAACGGCACAAGAGCATAGAGAAAACGCAAGCCGTTCACGGGTGGTTGTCCACCTATGAACGGCTTGTAAATTCTCAAAATTTTTTTAGTCCCTACTTGACACAAGAAGATTTATCCCGCTTGGGCCGCAACAGCGCCCGCACCAGTGACTTACTGGACGAATATTTTCCCGCCCACCATGTTCGTTTTATCTCCATTACCGACGGGTACGACTCGGCCTGTCCCACCAGTGCGATTGCGATGGCAACGCCCTTAATGACCGCAATGCATGAAATGTATGCGCGGGATATCTCCAATAAAATCCGCAGCTCCTTTCATACCAAAATCCGAAACGGCGAATTTATCGGCAGCTTTGCGCCGTTTGGTTACCAGAAAGACCCTCTCAATCACAACCGCCTGCTGCCCGACCCGCAAGCAGCCGCGGTTGTGCGGTTACTCTTTTCGTATGCTTGCCAAGGTGATACCCCGGCTCAAATCGCACAAAAACTCAACGCACAGCATCTCTTGCCCCCTCTAGCCTATCGCATCGAGCAAACACCTCTGGCTAGCACATTGAAGCATTCCTGCTGGAGCGCTTCGTCTGTACGGAAAATCCTCAAAAACCCGGTTTATTGCGGCCATACGCTGCAAGGAAAGTCTCACAAACTTTCTTTCAAAAATTCACGAATGATTCCAGTTCCCCGCTCGGAATGGGTGTTGGTGCTGGATACCCATTTACCTTTGATCGACCGGGTCACGTGGGAATGCGTCCAGCAGAACCTCAGTCACCGCAAACCGGTTTCTTCTGCCAAATTTCAGAATATTTTTTCCGGCATTGCCAAATGCGCCGATTGCGGTCGGAATATGTCAACTGTCGGCACACGCCGGAAAGGCTCGGCAGCCGCCCTGGCTTGTGGGGGATATAAGCAGCACGGGAAAACCTGCTGCACCAACCATCATATCGCATATGAAGATCTATACGCGGCGGTTTTGTCTGGTTTGCAAACAGCATTCGCTCTCTCCGAGGCGGATGAACAGCATCTTCTTACAGAACTTCATCAGCAAGCGCCTGCCCCAGCGGAATGGCAAGACGAGGAAGCACAAACCATCCGAAAAAAGCTGACCCGTCTATACGATGACAAATATGCTGACCGGATTTCTCCCGAACTGTTCTCTGAACTATTGCAGCGGTATCAATTCCAATTGGAATATTTGAACTCCCACTCCCCGATTTACACGGCGAAGCCGGATAATGGCTCCACGGTTGAGCGCGAACTGCAAAACATCCTGCATCCGACGACTTTAGATGCACAGATAGTGCAAACTTTTATCCGCCGTATCGTTGTCCATCAAAAGCAGCCGCATGATAAATCTGGTCAGACCCAGACTATTGAAATCTGGTTTCGTTTTTCCTGCCCTTCTCAGCAAATCCATATATAAAAAGCCAAGGTACTGCCTTGGCTTTTGCTATTTATACGGGCTTTTCACAAGCAAATCTGTACAGTTCTGGGCGCCGCTGCAAAATAGCGGCATTGGTTTGGCGAAACGTTCCCAAATCTTCGGCTGCACACGAAACCATCAGCATCCCTTCCCCATCGGTCAAACCGCCGAGCGGCAGGCCGTTAGGATCATACGCACAGCTTTCGCCCAAAAATACATGCGGCTTGCTATGATTGGAGGCACAAACGAAGACCGCATTCTCAATCGCGCGCGCCTGCAAAAGCGTATGCCATTGCATCGTCTTGTTCTCCCCTGCGACAAAGGCCGAGCTGACGATCAAGATTTCCGCTCCCTGTAGCGCCTGCAAACGTGCCAATTCGGGAAAACGGATTTCATAACAAATCAGCAGCCCAATCCGGCCGAAATCGGTAACCAGCGGTTCAAACAGCGCATCTCCCTGCAAAAAATGATCATCTTCCCGATAATGCGACGACGAAAACAAGTGGGTTTTCCGGTGCGTCCGCACAATCTTCCCCTGCCGATCAACGACGACTGTTGTGTTGTATGGCTTATCCGTATCGTTTTTTTCCAGCATGCCGCAGATGATGTAGATTCCATGCGTTCTGGCCAGCTCACAAAGGCTCACGCAAAAGTAGTCTTGCAGTGATTGACCTTTCGGAAAGGGCTGTCCATGTTGCGGATATGCCATGGAATACTCGGGAAGTACCAACAGATCGGCTCCCTTTTGATGTGCCTGCACGGCATATTGCTCAATCGTTTTTAGGTTATCCGTCGGATTATCCGACGCATTCATCTGCGCTAACGCAATTTTTGCACACATTTCGGTTCACCTCATTCATTGATTTCAGCACTCTATTTCCCTTTTCATGTGTATGGGGTTTGGGTGCAATGCAGCCGGCGTGGTCGGCTGCCGCATTATCGATTCCCCCCGCGAGCGTTTGGTTGCTATTTTAACTAATGCTTTCGTCCCCTGCAACGGCCGCTTTCCGGCGATGATTTCGCTGCTGGCCATCTTTTTCACCGGTATGAACCAGTCCGGCCTCAGCAGCCTGTCAAGCGCCGTATTGCTGACCGGACTGCTAGTATTGGGCATCGGCGCTACATTGCTGGTTTCCCGCTTGTTATCGGATACCCTTTTAAAAGGTGCACCAAGCTCGTTTGCTCTGGAAATGCCCCCATACCGTCGACCACAGATTGGGCGCGTGATTCTCCATTCGATCTTTGACCGCACGCTGTTTGTGCTAGGCCGCGCGGTATTGGTCGCCATCCCGGCTGGATTTGTCATCTGGTGTTTGGCGAATCTTTCGCTGGACGGTGTATCTTTGCTTCAGCATTGCGCGGATGCCCTTGACCCCTTAGGCCGCATTCTCGGCCTGGATGGTGTCATTCTTCTGGCGTTTATTCTAGGCTTTCCGGCAAACGAAATCGTTTTGCCCCTTACCCTGATGGGATACTTGTCCATGGGGACGCTGGTCGAAACCAATTCGCTTGCTGATTTGGCATCCGTGCTCTTGGCCAATGGCTGGACCCAAACGACTGCCCTCTGTTTCCTGTTGTTTTCGCTATTTCACTGGCCCTGTTCCACCACCTGTCTCACCATTCACAAAGAAACGGCCAGTTGGCGGTGGACAGCGGCCGCCTTTGTTCTCCCGACTGTCGTCGGGATTCTGCTGTGCAGCGCAGTACAATTCGCTTCTCATCTATTGTAAAGGCTTATAACACGGCCCGAATCGCATCGGCCACACTTTTTACCTTTACGATATTCATTTCTTTGGGGACGTTCTCCCCCAGGTCTTGATCAGGCATGATACACGTATGGAACCCTAACCGATAGGCTTCCCAAATGCGCTGCGCGGCACAGTTGACTGCACGCAGTTCGCCGGTCAGCCCCACTTCCCCAAAACTCATGACACCCTCCGGCAAAGGCTTGTCCCGAAAGCTGGATGCAATCGCCAGGACCATTGGCAAATCCACGGCCGGCTCCTCCAACCGCATGCCGCCTACCACATTCACATAGGCATCGCTGTTGGACAAAAAGAGGCCGGCCCGCTTTTCCAAAATGGCCAGCAGCAAAACCATGCGGTTGTAATCCACACC
>JAUMSA010000357.1 GCA_031293105.1 Butyricicoccus sp.
GTTTCTCACAAACCCTGCCTTTCGATTGCCCTATTGTTTTGGTTCGCGCCGCGCCCCTGGCACAAGGCGCGAAAGCCAGCGATGGAGGCCGTTTTCCAGATGGACGGCAGCCCACGCCACCAGCAGCCAAGCGGCTGTAAATTGCGGACATACCTGCCCCCATAGATTGCCTGGCATGTCGGAATAGTCCCAGACATGCATCCCCAGCCAGCGGTTGACGAGCAAGCCGGTCAATAATTCCAGCGCCGTCACCAGCGCCGCTCCCTGCACCATCTGCAACAGCATGGACGGATGGTCCTGCCATTCGTCCAGCAATCCGATCAGCGCAAAACAGAGGCCGCCCAGCACACCCATCGTCCAATGGGTGTTGCCGCGCCACAAAAGTTCGATTCCCATGTACGCTAGGCCACCCAATGCCGCGATAGCCCCATGCAAGATCACTTGTCCACCCGCTCGCATATATCTTCCCCTTCCCTTATTTGCTATGGGATTCTATGCGGCGCACCGGGGTGACTATGCTTTTTCGTAGACTCTTGCGCGTCTTTTTCTTTGGGGAGGTCTAGCAGGAAAAGACCATACCGGCTACGCCTGCGGCGACAATCCATACCAGAAGCGGGATCCGTTTGCAAGCCGGCAGATGGGTCACGGCAAACCCCACCGCATAAATGCCGATGGCGCGCCAATAGATCTGATGTTCGCGCACCAGCATCAGCCCCATCAGGCCGAGAACCGCCACCGCAATCGCCGCCACGACCGCGGGCCGCAGGCCATAAAAGAACTGCTTGACAACGGGCCGGTCCTGAAAGCCATGCACACAAATCGCCACAAGGGTTACAATGATGATGCTGGGCAGGCACAACCCCGCCACCGCGCAGAGAACCCCAGGAATACCGGCGGCTTGATAGCCGATGCAGCTTGCCATATTGACGCCGCCCGGACCTGGCGCGCTTTCGCCAATGGCAATGATACCGGCTAACTGCTCTTCGGTTACCCAACCATATTTTCCGGGCAGTTCCATCAAAAACGGGATGGTTGCGGCGCCGCCGCCCAAGGTGCAGATGGCAATGCGTGCGAAATTTAAAAAGAGCTGTACACAAATCATCCACGCCACCTCCCGGTCAAGGCTGCATAAAGCACCGCAACGGTTCCCCCACACAGCGTCAGCAATAAAATAGGCAGATCAAAGGCCATCCCGAGCGCAAAGGCGCACACGCCAAGAATGGCGGTAAACCGGTCGCGGATGCACTTTTTTCCCATGGTCCAGACCGTATTGGTCAGAAGAACACAGACCATGGCGCCAATCCCGGCCAAGGCGTGCTGAAAGGTTCCGGTGTCCATGTGATTGTGAAACAGCATGGCCAGAATGGTCATCACGCACATCGGCGAGGTGACCTGCCCCAGCACGGCCGCGAATACACCGCCGATTCCGGCGACCCGATATCCCACATAAACCGACGTGTTGACCGCAATAATGCCGGGGGTACACTGCGCCACAGCATACATATCGATCAATTCTTCTTCTGTGACCCAATGATACCGGTCGATCGCTTCCTGCCGCAAAAGCGGCAGCATCGCCAGTCCGCCGCCGAATGTAAAGGCCCCGAGCCGCAGAAAGGCCAAATAGAGATGAATATATCGCATGATTCCTCCAAATAGAAAAAGGGTGGCTCAGCCACCCTTTCTTTCTCTCCGCTGCATCTGGGAAAGCATCTGCTCATAGGGCGCCTGATGTCCAGTCAATAATTCAAACTGATGGGCCCCCTGATAACCAGCCATTTTTAGGCCATTCATCGTCTGGCATCCGATTTTCTTGGCATCCAGCAGCAGCTGGGTCGCCAATGGATTGTATGCCAGATCACAGACCAACACATGCGGCATCAAACAATCTGCCGCAATGGGAGACCGCCCGATATAGGGCTGCATCCCGAGTCCGGTCGCATTGACCAATATATCAACCTGCTCCATAATCTCACGCGGGATAGCGGTCTGGTATGGCAAGGCTTCGGCCTGTACACCAGTACCATGAACCAGATCGAGCGCCAATGCCTGCGCCCGCTCTTCCGTACGGTTCATAATCTGTATCTGTCCGATACCATGCACCGCACAGGCAAAGGTAATCGCCCGCGCGGCACCGCCCGCTCCCAATACCAGCATGCTCTTGCCGGTAAAGTCAATTTGTTCGGCCAACGCTTGTGCAAAACCGGTTCCGTCGGTGTTGTATCCGACCAAACATCCATTTTCCAACTTGACCGTATTGCATGCACCAATTTGCCCCGACATCAAATCCACACTGTCCAGATAATCCATGATTTTCACTTTCAGTGGTTTGGTGATGGCAAATCCGAAAAACGGCATGCGCCGAAAAGCGGGCAACAGAACCGGAAGGTCGTCCTGTGTACATTCGAGCGGAAAATACAGGGCATCGATCTTGCATGCGCGCAGCGCTGCATTCTGCATGGCCGATGCCCGTGAAAATCCCAAAGGCTTCCCCAAAAGCGCGATATAGTGTGTCGAAACCGAAGGCAACATATCAGGCCAGTACCTGATAGCGGGTTACGACTTCCTCCTCCGCGAACATGGCCGCAAACTGCGGAACGATGCGGGTGAAATGCTCGGTTGCGCCATGGAAATCAATGGCCGCCTGATCTTTCCAGCATTCGACAAACAGATGCACGCGCGGGTCTTCCTCCGCCTGCACCGAATGATAGCTTACGCAGCCCGCTTCGGCCACCGACTTTTCCACCAGCTCCTGCGCCAGGCGATGGTAGGTGTCCATGCATTCCGGCTTAATGACTTGTCTTGCAATGGTGATGATCATGTTCTTTTCCTCCATTTGTAGCCGGCCTATCGGACCGGATGTTCCAAATAATACCTCCCACAATGAGCACACCGCCGATCAAAAAGCGTGCGTTCACGGGTTCCTGCAAAATCCATACCCCGAGCAGCGTGGATACCACGGGCTGCAACGGATAAAACATGCCGCACCGGCTGGCTTCCAGCCGTGTCAGGCCCTTGTTCCAACAAAACTGCGACAGGGCCGTGCAAATCAGTCCGGTATACAGCACCACCGGCAACAGGCTCCAGCTCCATCCCTGGATGCCGCCGGAAACCCAGATTTCCGCAGCGGAAACCGGGATGAGACAAACGCCGGCGATCAGCAAGGCGACGGTGGTAATCAGCAACGGCGGATACGATGCGCCCAGGCGGCGCACCCGCACCGACATGAGCGACCACAAGCACACCGACACCAGGGATACCAAGATACCCGCTGCCTGTCCCGAACCCAGGTTATCCCCCAGAATGATGGCCGCACCGGCGATGACCACCACCAGGGCGGCCACCTGCGTGCGGGTAATCCGTTCCCGGAGCAGCAGCGCGGCAAAGACCGCGATAGTGACCGGATTCATGGCGTTAATCAGGGAGGCAACCGATGCGCTGGACAGCTTGGTACCCAAAAACTGTGCCCCGGTGGAAATCCCATAACCGGCAATGCCGACAAACAGGAAGGTGCTAATGTCTTCTTTCGCAATGCGGATGCCCTGCGTGCGGCACAGCCGCACAGCCAGCGGCAGCAAAACAAGCAACGCTACCACATACCGCAGCAAAACAAAGGTAAAGGGCGGTAAGATCTCCAGTGCGGGCTTGCTGACCACGTACAGGCTCCCCCAAATGCACGCGGCTGCGGCCGGGTACAGGCAATCGAGAGGCCGGGCTTTCATATCAGAACGCCGCCAGCTTCTTCACGCAGTCGTCCGAAGAAATCTCCGGGTCGAGTTCAAAGCCCCAGACAACATCCAGACCCAGTTCCTCACAAACCACATGCTTGATCTTGTCAAAATTGATTTCGCCGGTGCCCGGTTCATGCCGCTCCGGGCAGTCGCCGACATGGATGTAGCCGAGTACGTCGCCATATTTGCGCAGGTTGGTGACCATGTTGCCTTCCATCTGCTGCATGTGCCAGATATCGTAGAGGATTTTCAGGTTGGGTGAACCAACGACCTTGCACAGATTGCCGGTGAAATTGCTGGTGGTCATGTAGTAGCCGGGCTTGGAAATGTTGTTGACCGCTTCGAGCACCAGGGTAACGCCTGCCTCTTCGGCCAGCTTAGCCGCATCCTGTGCGGTGAGGGCTGCGCTGTACAGCTTGACCACTTCGGGCAGGTCGCTGCCGTCATGGGTGAACTTGCCGGTATCGTCCATGGCCTGCGAATGGATAACCAGGTTCTTGCAGTTCAGCTTCTTGGCCACTTCGATGGACTTGGCGATGTAATCGAGGAATTCGGCGCGGTCTTCGGGCACGATCAGCGATGCCTTGAAGTCGGCCGAGAAGGTGGTAACGGTCAGGCCATATTTATCGCACTCGGCCTTGATGCGGTCGATGTCACGACCCAGCCAGTATCCAAATTCTACATACTGGAACCCAGCTTCTGCAACCTTGGCAAAGCGGTCGTAAAAATCATATTCGAGAAAAATTTTTTCAATACAAATGGACTTTTTCATCTTTTAACTCCTTTTTTCGAAAACAAAGGGAATACTTGACGGCTCGCCCGCCTTGGCCTACAATAAAATTGTGGGAGGCAAGCAAGGAGGTATTCCATGATCAAGTTGCATTTTGAAAAGCAGGCTTCGACATTCCTGCGGGACAATCAGGACTTTCAGGTGACCGAAATCACCCATGTATTTGGCAATCCCAACTGGGTGTTTCATTTCCACTCGCATGAAAGCCTGTCGGAAATCATTTACGTCGCGGATGGACAGGGTACCTATATGCTCAACGGCTCGGTCTTTCATGCGCATGCGGGTGACCTGCTGGTCATCAACCCCAATACCGTCCATGCGGTTTTGTCCGACCCCAACAATGCGCTCGATGCCTGGACGCTCACCATGACTGGTATCCAGCTGGACGACCTGCCGCCCGGCTACATCATTTCCCCGGAAACCTACCCATATTATGCAGCCGGCGCCGCGGGCGAAAATATCCGCCTGCTGCTCGAACGGATTGTCGCGGCCTATACCCAGGATGCCGCGGGCGATTACACCAACGATTTGACGCACATCCTCGGCCTTTCGGTGCTCCTGATGGTGCATCGGATGGTGGAACACAGCGATTCGGCCCGCAAACCCACCCAAAAGGAAACGGCTCGCCGCCAGATTGCGCTTGATGTGCTGCACTACATCGACAAAAATTATCGAACGACCATCAAAATCGATGACCTTGCCAGCCGGTTTCATGTCAGTGCCAGCCATTTGGCGCACCTGTTTACCACCGAATTTGGCATTTCACCCATCAATTATCAGATCAGCCGCCGCATGTCGGATGCCCAATGGCAGCTCATCCGCACGACCCATTCGGTCAGCACCATCGCGCGGGCGGTCGGGTACGAAAACCCGTATCATTTCACCAAGTTGTTTACCAAGCATATCGGCCTGCATCCCCAGGAATTTCGGGAGCAATACACCACCGTAAAACCCGATGAATCCTCCCTTTTCGCCTGATTTTATGCGGCCCCGGAATTCCGGGGCCGCTTTTTCCTATCGCTGGGCGATTTATTCGGTATAGCCATAGGCGGCTTTTGCACGATCCACTGCATCCAGCAGCGCATCGGTCAGCTCATCGCCTACTTCTTCGCGAATCATCGGCCAAACTTCTTGTTCTTCAATTTCCGCGATCTGGTTGAATACCTCGTCGGACAGGTGAATGACTTCCATACCAGCGTCAATCAAATCCTGCTCGTTGTTGATATCATCCGAAACCGCACGCGACTCAGGCAGCAATTCTTCGCAGCATTCGTCAATCCAGCCTTGATATTCGGCCGGCAGTTCCTGATAAAACTGGTCATTGGTGATAACCGTAATATCGTGGAACAGATGGTTGGTGGCCACCGCATAGGTCTGTACTTCCTGATAATTGTTCAGCAGGAAATTGACATACGGGTCCTCCTGGGCCATCAGCAGGCCTTGCTGCAAGGCCAGGAATACTTCGCTGCGGTTCATCGGCGTGGGGTTGGCGCCCAGCGCCTTCCAGAGTGCCAGATGGATGGGGTTTTCCATCGTACGGATATCCAGACCCTTGAAGTCCTCCAGGGTTTCCAGCTTGCGGTTGGAAGATGTCTGGCGGTAGCCCATATCCGAAATCATCAGGAGCTTGAGTCCAACTTCCGGATAGAGGGCGTCATATACTTCGCGGAACTCCGGGTCATCCAGGGTGGCGCGAGCGATGTCGATGTTGGGGAACAGGTACGGCATATCCAGTACCTTGGTGCCCACAATATCGTTAACCTGTGCCGAGTGGTTCTGTACAACGAACTCGACGTCGCCCGAAATACAGCTCTGGATGAGTTCCTTATCCGAACCAAGCTGGCCGGAGGGGTAAACATGGGCCGTAATCTTACCGCCGCTCTTTTCTTCCAGCTTTTCGGCCAGACTGGAAGCGATGATGCCGGTAACCGAATCGGGCTGCGAGTCGTAAGCGATGCTGACGACCAGTTCGCCCTGCTCGTCGGGCGCTGCGACCGCATCCAGCGGTTCGCAGCCCGCGTTAATCAGCAGCGTGCTGCCTACCAGGGCAAGCGCCAAAATTTTTCGTGGCAATCTCATATCGTGACTCCCTCCTTATCGAACGAGCAGCAGGGAAACCTGCGGCACAAAGACAATAATCAGCAGCGCAATAAAGAATGCGCCCATAAAGGGGATTGCCTTTTTGGCAATGGCAGTAACCGGGAGTTTGGTCAAGGTGGAAGCAACGTAAAGGTTGTTGCCAATCGGCGGGGTAACAAAACCAATCGCCAGGTTTACGATCATGATAACACCGAAATGGACGGGGTCAAAGCCGGCATTGGTGACAATCGGAACCAAAATCGGGGTCAAAATCAGGATAGCCGGGCCGGTATCCATAACCATGCCGACAAACAGCAGGAATACGTTGATAACCAGAATCAGGGCAATGCTCGATGTAAAGGTAGAACCCATTACACTTGCCAGTTCCTGCGGCGCCTGTGTCAAGGTCAGCACACGGCTGAACGCCTGTGCAGCGCCTAGGATGAACAGGATGGGGGCATAGGTCTCCACGCCTTCCCGCAGGACGGCATACAGGTCCTTGGGCTTGAGCGTCTTGTAAACGAACAGGCAGATGATCAGCGCGTATACAACCGAAATAACGGCTGCTTCGGTCGGCGTACAAATGCCGCCGTAGATGGTACCCAGGATGATGACCGGGCTGAGCAGCGCCCAGAAGCTATCCAGGAATACGCGGAGGAAGCCTTTTTCGCGGAGTTCGCCGATATTCTCGTGCAACTTCTCCTTGTCCTCGCCATGCTTCTTGCAGTAGTAGACCGAGTAAATCATCAGGCATACGCCGATGAGGATACCGGGCAGGATGCCGGCGATGAACAGTTCACCGACCGAGGCGCCCGAGTTCATGGAGTACAAGATGAACGGAATCGACGGCGGAATGATAACGCCCAGGCCGCCCGAAATCGCAACGAGCGCGGCACAGAAGGTCAAATCATATCCCAGGCTTACGAGAAGCGGGATGGTCATGGCGCCAACGGCGGCCGTCGTCGCCGGTGCGGAACCGGAAATCGCGCCGTAAAACAGGCAGGTAATAACGACTGCACACGGCAGACCGCCGGTCTTATCGCCAATAAAGTAGGAAAATACGTTAAATAGCTTTTTGGAAATACCACCGCGCGCCATGATGATGCCCGACAGGACGAACATCGGAATCGCGATCAGGGTAATGGAGTCCAAGCCGGAAACCATGTTTCGCAAAATGAACATCGGGCTTGCGGCAAAGGTTGGGTCCAGGCCATAGGGAATCAGGCAGATCATCGCAATGACCACGCAAATCGGGACTGCCAGCAGCAGTAAAACGATCATCCCTGCAAAAATTGCACCAATCATCCGTTTGCGCCTCCTTCCTCCGGCTTGGCATTGATCACAATGTCATGATCGTTGGTTTTGCCAAATCCTTTAAACACAATGACCAACGCTTGCAAGCAGCGGACTACGGTTAAAATAAAACCGAGCACCGGGGCAAAATAGACGTATACCATCGGCATACCCAAGGCGGCACTGGTCTGGTGCATGGAGCCCAGCTGTACAATCGCAACCGCCGACATATAACCGAAAAAGATGGTGAGCATGATGTAAACAAACGCGATGCAGATGTGGCGCGCCATACGCGGCAGGGCCGCGACCAGCATGGTCAAACGCATAGCCGACTGATTTTGAATGGTAAAGCTAATGCTGAGGAAGCCCGACCAGACGAACAAATATCGTACCACTTCCTCCGCCCAGGACAGGGACGCTCCCATAACACGGCGCATAAAGATCTGTGCGACTTCAATGATGAGCATTGCGATCAGCATAACGACCAACAAGACTTCTTCGGCATGCCGGTCCAGCCATTTTACGACTCGCATTCCTTTTCCTCCTTCTTCTTTTGTGTTTCAGGCTGTTTTCCCTCTGTTTTGTGAAGCGGCCGGAATCAGCGGCGCTTTACTTCGGTCTGTGCAATGTCTTCCAGAATCTTAGTAACTGCCCAGTTGTCCTCATCCGGGTAACGGACAAAGCCAGCCTGTACCATTTCGCGAGCGATCGCAACGGTCGGCATTGCGCAGCCAACTTCCCGTGCCAAATCCATGGTGATGTTGAGGTCCTTGCTCATAACAGCCAGCGAAGAACCGGTGTTCTTGAACTTGCGGTCCATAATCAGCGGTACGCAGATATCGAACAGCTTGCTGCCTGCAACCGAAGTGCTGATAACATCCTGCAGAACCTGCGGGTCAACGCCAGCCTTGCAGCCCATAACCATCAGTTCGAAAATGGCCGTGTACTGTGCACCAACCAGTGCCTGCAGGCAAGCCTTGACAACCTGGCCCTGGCCGGGCTCTTCACCGACATGGTTCGGGTTGGTCGCAATGGCAGCCATTACATCCGCGCAGTCATCATAGACCGCCTTCTTACCGGATGCCATCAGGGTCAGCGTACCGTTCTGTGCGCCCGGCAGACCGCCCGATACGGCACAGTCGATCATCTCGATCCCCTTTTCAGCCAGACCCTTGCCGAGCTTCTGTGCATAACCCAGGCCGATGGTGGAGGTCAGGAAGAAGACCGAACCCGGTGCCATGGTGTTCACCAGGCCATCTTCGCCAAAGGCAACGTCCAGCGCCTGCTGGCCATTGAGTACCATAACAAAGACCACATCGCTGCCCTTGCCAACCTCAGCCGGCGAATGGCAAGCCGTGCCGCCTGCCTGTGCAAATTCGTCCAGCTTGGGCGCAAAGATGTCATATCCCTTGGTCGGGAAGCCCTTCTTGATGAGGTTCTTGGCCATGCCCATGCCCATGTTACCTAGTCCGATAATACCTACGTTTTTCATATGTAAGACTCCTTTTCAAAATATCCAATCCAAGTTTAAGGAAGAGAACCGCGGGGCGGGGTGTGTGCCCCGCGGCAGTTTAGAAGGATAGAATGTTGGCTTATTCAAACCGCTTTTTCAGCTCGGGGATGTCGAGATAATATCCATCGATGAAATCGCCGCCGTCCGGCCGATAGATATTTTCCAAGGAAATGTATCCCTCATAGCCGTCGCGCTCGAGCGCTTCGCGGATATCATCCAAGTACGGTGCCATCATGCCATGGCCGATGTTCTTGATGTCCACCCAACCCTCTACGATCGAGCAGTTGAGATCTTTGATATGTACATGACCCAGGCAATCCCGGATTTCGTTGTATGCGTTCGGATACGGAATATCGCCGTAGTACAGCGCATTGGCCGGGTCCCACAGAATCTTGATCTTGTCGCAGCCCAATTCCTCAATGAACTTGCGGCACTGATAACCGGAAACGATCATGGCATTGAAACCATTTTCCACCGTGATCGTCATATCCTCTGCTTCAGCCAGCTTTGCGATGGGGCGATACAGTTCGATGAATTTGGGCCAAGCCTTGTTGCCGCCGGCGTTCCACTGATCGGAACCGTGTGCGCCGTGCAGGACAATCGCCTTGGTAAACGGCATGGCACGTACCTGCGGTGCGCCGACAATCTTAGCAACCTTGATGCCGTTTTTCAGCAAACCCATGTGCTTTTCATAGGTCATATCGCCGATTTCCAGGCTCATAACATCCACACCTGCAAAGGCATGGGTGGTTACCGAGATCGGGGTGATGCCGTATTGCTCGTTAAGAGCTTTGATCTTTTCGGCCTCCTGCTCGCTGAGCAGCTCGACACGCTTTCCATACACCTCTTGCAGTTCGGCATATTTTACACCAGTTTCCTGCATAACCTTACAGCAGGTTTCATAATCCTGGCTAATGCCGTTTGTGATGACACTGACTTTCATAACTTCCTCCTTACAAAT
>JAUMSA010000027.1 GCA_031293105.1 Butyricicoccus sp.
GGTGTGCCCCATCTGGCGGGAATGGATATCCAAAGCGCCTACTATACCCTGTGTCCCCTGGGCCACAAGGTCATGATCTATGTGCCGGTCGACCACGCCGAGCACCTGCGCCCGATCATGACCCGGCAGCAAGCCCAGGGCTTGATTCAAAAAATGCCCGAAATCGAACCGCTGCCGTGCGTTTCGGCTGGCCCCTTTGTGCAGCGCGAATCGTATGACGCCGCCCTGCACGCCCACGACTGCATCGGCCTGGTGCGTATCTTGAAAACCGTCTATGCCAAGCAGCATCGCCATCCGGGCGGACGGCATGCGCTCGGCCGTATCGATGAAGAATACCGCAAACGCGCGGAAGCCATTTTGTACAGCGAATTTTCGGCGGCGCTCGATATCCCGCGCGACCAAATCCCGTCCTATATCAAAAACACCGTGCGGCAATGCCACAAAGAACGGGTTTAAATTTCACTTCTGTCCCACAAACCCTTGCGCATACTCCCGGATGCTGATAAAATAGAAGCAGAAAAGTTTGTCACTGTACGCCGCGAAAGCGCGGCGCGCATCTGCTTCGTTTGATAAGAGGAGGGTGAGTATGGAAAATCCGAATGTTTTGCAGCTTGCACACCAAATTTTTTCCGATTTTTATTTGTGCTACTGCGGTTATGCATCCTGCGAGCCGCTCCAACATTTCGGTCCTGCTGTCCGGCCCAATTACCTGATCTATTATATTATGGACGGCAAGGGCGAATTTCAATCGGGCGGCAACCGCGTTTCGCTGCACGCGGGCGAGGGTTTTCTCATCCGCCCCAATGAACAGGCCTTTTTCCAGGCCGACGAATCCGACCCCTGGACCTATCTCTGGATTGGATTTGACGGCGCACGGTGCGCCGAATACCTGAAAGCCATCGGTTTGGACGAGGGACAGCAGACCTACCGCTCCCCGGATGGTGAAAAGCTCAGGGAGATCGTGCAGGAAATGCTGCGCTACAACACCGCCGGTGTGGAGAATGACTTCCTTCTGCAAGGGCTGCTGTGCCGGTTCTTTGCGTGCCTGGCGCGCTCGCTCTCCATCCCGCTGTCGGCTGTCGCTAAAAACGACCGCGAAAACTTCTACGTGCGCCGCGCGGTCGAATTTGTCCACTACAACTACGCCAACCATATCACGGTATCGGATATGGCCAAATATGTCTCCCTGAACCGCAGTTATCTGTTTACCCTGTTCCAGCGCGTGCTGCACATCTCCCCGCAGGAGTTCCTCACCACATTCCGTCTGACGCGCGCCAAAGAACAGCTGACCCTGACCGACGCCACCGTGGCGGCCATCGCCCAATCGGTCGGTTATCGGGACCCGCTCGTCTTCTCCAAGGCATTCAAGCAGATGACCGGCATGACGCCGGTGCAGTTCCGCAAGCACCAGCGCGAACAGCAGCAGGAGCAACCAAATCAATAAGGAAGCGCCCATTGGATGGGCGCTTCCTTTGTGCTTATTGGGCTTTTATGGACAGCAAAAAACGCAAGACGGACAAGGTCTTGCGTTTTTCACTGTAAAGAGATAAGGTAAAGGAATTAACTTATAAAAGCTCGCGCTTGATGCGCTCGAGCGCTTCGGGCGCCTGCTTGTCCATCTTCTCCGGGAAGCCGAAGTAGGACACGCAGATGATGTTGTCGCCGCCGACCTTGGGTGCGTCGGGCCCCAGCTGCTTGTTGGCAAAGTCCATGTCGCGCAGGGTCTCGAAGATGCCGTCAAAGTCAACCTCGCCTTCGCCCATGGCGGTGTGCTGGTGGATGGTGACATCCGCACGGCCGCGGCTGTTGAGCCAGGGCGGATTGAGGATGTAGCGGCAGTCCTTGGTCTGGTTCCAGGTGTCGGCGAGCAGCACATGGGTCAGCTCGTCGCCAGCATACTTCAGCATGTGGCGCACGTCGCCCTTGCCCTGGTCGTAGAAGAAGCCGTGGGATGCCGAGTAAACATAGCCCAGGTTCTTGGAACGGAAGGACTTAACGATGTCGCAGGTCTCGTCATTGAGTTCGCAGAAGTCGTACGGGTGGGACTGAATCTCCACGCGCAGACCCTCGCGCTCGATGATGGGTAGCAGTTCTTCCATGGACTTGTAGAACATGCCGTTGCAGATCTCCTGCTGGTTCGGGTCGCCCGAAAATTCGGTGTTGATAACCGGTACGCCCATATTGACCGCAATTTCGATCATGCGCTTCCAGTTAGCGACTGCGTGCTGGCGCTGCTCCTCGGTCGGGCCCGACCAGCGGTAAACCACGATGAACGAGGAAATCTCCACGCCGGTTTCCTTGAGGGCGCGGCGGTATTCTTCCTCGCACTCCTTGGAGAACAGCGGATGCTTGTAGAAGGGGTTGATGCGCGGATGCGGGGACTGTTCGATGTACTTATAGCCCCAATCGGCTACCTTATGCACATAGTCGTTGATCGACATCTGCTTGGCCAGTACGTCCACGTCAAATGCGATTTTCATGCTTGGTTCCTCCTCTCAAATCTTGCGAAATGGATTACCAATACTTGGCTACGTGTGCCTTGGTCACTTCGGCAGCCTTCTTGATGTTTTCTTCGTTGCTCAGCTTGTAGTAGTCCGGACGGAACACTTCCATGGTGCACACGTCGCCTTCAAAGCCAATCTTCTTGAGGGTGTCCGCATAACGCTTGTGA
Organism: Butyricicoccus sp.; assembly: GCA_031293105.1. Taxonomy (GTDB): domain Bacteria; phylum Bacillota; class Clostridia; order Oscillospirales; family Butyricicoccaceae; genus Butyricicoccus_B. Next base: position 2,672 of record JAUMSA010000027.1, read on the forward strand.
TCCAGGCAGTCACCCGGCTCGCCCGGCCACAGTCGCTTCTCGTCGGTGTTGTATGCTGCGCCGCAGGGCATGTTTTCCATGCCGTTGAGGTGCCAAACGAAAATCTTCTTGCCGTCAGCCTTTTCCAGAGCTTCAAACGACGAAGCCATTGCATGGAAATGATACTGGTCCAGAGTGATGCCAACCAGCGGATGGTTAACTTCCTGTACGATCGCGTAAGCGTCTTCAAAACGGTTGATGGACATGCTCGGTGCGCCGCAGAACTCGATGGACAGCTTGATGCCGTGCGGCTCAACCTTCTTAACCATTTCCTTCAGAACAGCAACGGCGTCAGCCTTGATTTCGTCCAGGGTCGCATGAACCGGCAGATCCATGGACGGAACAACGACGATCATCTTGCACTGCAGCTTGAGGCAATCGGCGATGATCTGGTCGAGCTTCGCCATAACTTCGTCCTTCTCGGCCTGGGTCTGCTTCATGTTGAAGAATACCAGCGCGTTGTAGGACAGCATCTTCAAATGGTGCTTGGGGTCAGCGAACCAAGCAGCCAGGTCGTCGATGGTATACTTGCCAGCCGCGATTTCGCGGTCCAGGCATTCCGACTGGATATCGATGTAGTCAATGCCGTACTTCTCGCACAGGTCGAGGTCTTCCAGTACCGAGTGGTTTTCGCAGAAACGATTGCAGCCTTCGTTAAAACCGATTTTCATAGTCTTCTCTCTCCTTACTTTTTATAGAAATCCGGGGTGCCGCCCGTTACAACCTTTTCGGGTACGCCCGAGGTCTGGCTCTTTACCAGAGCGTCTGCGGTGATGGAAGCCACATAGCCGTCCCAAGCCGAGGAACCGCCGGTGGTGCCTTCGAGTGCGTGGTTTACCCAGTCCTGAATCTCAACGTCGTACGAATCGATGAAGCGGAGAATCCAGTTGTCTTCGATCTTGGAGGAAACCTTGTAGTCAAAACGTACGGTCGGGAAGGAGGGGCACGGCAGGTTCATCACGCCGTTTTCGCAAACGACTTCGCAGTTGATGTCGTAACCGAAGCCGCAGTTTACATTGACTTCCAGAACGGTTACGATGCCGCCCTTGGTCTTAAGAATCATGATCTGCGGGTCCTTCAGGCCTTCGTGTGCCTTGGACGAGGTCTTGGGCATGATGCACTGCACTTCGTCCCATTCGTCGTTCACCAGCCAGGGCAGTACGTCGATTTCGTGAATCGCGGTGTCGGTAACTGCCATTGCGGTGGTGTAGTCATCGGCAACGCCGTCTGCACGGTGGGTGCACTTAATTACCATCGGAGCGCCAAACTTGCCCTCGTCGAGCAGCGCCTTGAGCTGGTTATAACCGCGGTCATAGCGGCGCATGAAGCCAACCTGTACCAGATGCTTGCCCGATGCCATTTCGGCGTCTACGATTTCCTTGCAGTCCGCTGCGGTGTTCGCCAGCGGCTTTTCGCTGAACACCGGCTTGCCAGCCTTGATCGCTGCAATTACCGGGTCCTTGTGGAATGCGCCCGGCGTGGTAACAACAACCGCGTTTACGTCCGGGTCGTTGATGGCTTCGTTGAAGTCGGTGTAAACCTTGGTGCCTTCGCCGGCGATTGCAGCGCCCTTCTTGGCGCCTTCTTCGAATACGTCGCAAACGGCAACGATCTTGGCATCCTTGATGCGGTTCTGGATGCGTTCAATGTGTTCGCGGCCGATCATGCCGCAGCCAATCAGTGCGATGT
>JAUMSA010000124.1 GCA_031293105.1 Butyricicoccus sp.
ATCTCGGTTAAACGGGTTCAAGCTCCATGACGGCAAACGGCGCTGGCAAAAGTCAGCGCCGTTTTTTTTCAAAGATAAAGAATGTAAAGAAATCCTAGGACTTTATCAAGAAATATGTTGAAGTTATTCCTATTTTAACAATTGATTTTAAAGAATAAATAAGTTATGATTAGAAATAGGATTTTTTTATAAACTTTGAGAAATTTCCTGCATGGAGGTGGGGTATGAAGGTCACATTAAAGGATATTGCGCAGCGGTCCGGCGTGTCGGTCAATACCGTATCCTTGGCGCTGCGGGATATGCCCAGCGTCAAGCAGAAAACCAAGGAAAACATTATCCGCATTGCCGAAGAGCTGGGCTATTTGGGACAGCGTGGCAAAGTGGAAATGCGCAACATCGGCTTGGTATCCACCGGCGAACGCCTGCGTGACTCCTACTTTTATATGAGTTTCCACCAGCACATCCTCAGTACAGCCCATGATTACAATTACAACCTTATGGTGTTCAAGGGCTCGACCTGTGACATTGATCCGGAGGAATTGCGGCTCAAGTTTGAAAGCAATTCGATCGCAGGTATCATCATTCTGGGCGATATGGAGGAACGTATTGCCGCTAAGGTGGCGCAGTGCGGTATTCCGGTCGTAGCAACAGGCACCCGGTATGAAAACTTGCGGGTATGCACCATCATTGAGGATAACCTGGGTGGGGCGCTGATGGCGGTCAAATATCTGTATGAAAAAGGCTACCGTAAGATTGGGTTTATGGGCAACCCCAAACACAGCACGGGCTTTATGGAGCGATACCAGGGCTTCCTGGGAGCGCTGGCAGCGTTTGATCTGCCGCTGGAGCCACAGTATCTGGTGACCGAAATGGATGCGGTCAATGTCTATAATTACAACCAGATCTATGAGGCTCTGCAAGCGCGTGAATCCCTGCCCGAAGCATTCCTGTGCGACAATGACAACGTGGCGATGATCACCACCAAGGCGCTGCTTGCCTTGGGGGTACGGGTCCCGCAGGATGTGGCGCTGGTCGCATTTGACAATACGGTGGTCGGAAAAATGGCCATCCCATCCATCACCTCGGTGGATGTGCATTGCGAGGCGCAGGCGCAAGCCTGTGTCAAGAAGCTGATTTCCTTTATCCAAAGTGGGGAAACCAGCGAGGAACGAATCGTGCTGCCGGTTTCCCTGGCCGTGGGCGAATCGGTGCGGGATTTGCGCGGATAACTAAAGAGAGCGTATCTGTAAGCGGATGCGCTTTTTTTGGACCCAAAATCCGAAAAATTCGCGCAAAAATAACAAAATAACCAGAAAAATGGTTTCAAAAGGAGGAAAACGACATGGTAAAGATCGGTGTCATTGGCGCTGGCGATATTGGATTTTCCCATATCTGCCGCATTACAGACGACCTGCACGGCGGGCAGATTGTGGCCGTAACCGATATTCAGGAGGAGAACACTGCGCGTGCGGCCGCCTACTGCGGGGCAGAGATCTTCCCAGATGGGGAAAGCCTGATTGCATCTTCCAAGGTGGATGCGGTTATTGTTTCCTCGTGGGATGCCACCCACGAACAATATGTCCTGGCCTGCATTGCGGCCGGCAAGCCCGTCTTATGTGAAAAGCCGCTGTCCATTAGCCTAGAGAGCTGTCAGCGTATTGTGGACGCCGAGATGGAGGCCGGACGCCGTCTGGTAAAGGTCGGCTTTATGCGCCGCTATGACGAAGGATACCGAGCCATCCACGATGCCATGTTTGGCGCCATTGGACAGCCGCTCATTGTACACTGTGCGCACCGCAACAAGTGCGGCTATGCCCAGCACAGCACGGAAAATTCGGTCAAAAATTCCACGGTGCATGAAATCGACCTGATGCGCTGGATGCTGGGCGAGGATTTCCGTACCGCACAGGTGTTTGCCGGACGGGCCAGCCGCCATGGCGGCGAAGGGCTGAAAGACCCATTGACCGTATTACTGGAAAGCCAAAGCGGTGTACGCATTGATGTTGAAGTGTTTATCAACAGCGGTATTGGCTATGAAGTGCATTGCACGGCGGTGGGCGAGGATGGCGTTGCCGATATGCCCGAACCAGCGCGGCTTTGCGTGCGGCAAAACAACCAAAAATCGGAATTTATCAGTGACGATTGGAAAGTGCGGTTCTATCACGCCTATAACCGTCTGTTCCAGGAATTTATCGACGAAATTGCCGCCGGAAAATTGACGGCACCGTCGGCTTGGGATGGTTTGATGGCAACCTATACGGCAGAAAACTGTGTGAAGGCGCTATACAGCGGCGGGATTGAGCCCATCGTTCCGCTGACACGGCCCTCATTTTACGAAGCGCCCCGCCATACATAAAACCGTGCCCTTCGCGGAAAACTATCCGCAAAAGGAGGTTTTGTGTGATGCATGACAAAGGCCATCCGCGCTATGATGATTCTGCCCACATCGATTCGGCAGCCATCGACCACACCCGCAAGCCGGGGGAGGATTACACGGTGCAATACCTGGCACCTCTGAACGGCAAAGACGGGGTGCGACCCAGCCCGAAAAAGCCATGAAAAAAGCTCCGCTTTCTAAGCGGAGCTTTTTTATCTTACTTGGTGCCAAAGATGCGGTCGCCGGCATCGCCCAGGCCGGGCACGATGTAACCGTGCTCGTTGAGGCCTTCGTCAATGGCTGCGACAAAGATATCCACATCCGGATGCGCCTGTTGTACGACTTCCAGACCCTTGGGGGTGGACAGCAAGCACATGAGCTTGATGTTCTTCACGCCCTTATCCTTGAGGATTTGGAGCGCAGCGGATGCCGAACCACCGGTCGCTACCATGGGATCGATGACGATGACATCGCGCTCAGCCACATCGACGGGCAGCTTGCAGTAGTATTCCACCGGCTTGAGGGTTTCCGGGTCGCGGTACAGGCCCAAATGGCCGACCTTTGCCGCCGGAATCAGTTCCAGCATACCGTCCACCATGCCCAGGCCAGCACGCAGGATGGGCACAAAAGCGATCTTCTTGCCCGAGATGACACGTGCCTTGGCATGGGCCAGCGGGGTTTCGATCTGGATGGTCTTGAGCGGCAGATCGCGGGTTGCCTCATAACACATCAGCATGGCGATCTCGCGGGTCGCCTCGCGGAATTCCTTTACGCCGGTCTGGCTATCGCGCATCAAGCTGAGTTTGTGCAGGATGAGCGGGTGATCCATAACATGAACATTTGCCATAATGCATGCTCCTTTTTCTCTTGCTTACTTTTTTTTCGGCTGCGACACATAGGGCGGCCGCAGGTATTGAGCATCCAGGTCTTGCGCGCAAAGGCCCTTACCGCTTTCCAACAGGGGAAGGGCAGCCATCGCAACGCCATAGGCCGATGGATACCGCAGATGGGGTGGCGCCAGACGCAGACCGGGACAAGTTGTGGTAAGTTTAGTATAGCACAGATTGGCGCCATCTCCAACCAAAATTTGCGTGCTTTCTCCGATTTCCGCCGCGAGCTCTTCCAGGCGGATGGCACGGTCTTCGCACAGGCGGTGCAGGACGCCATCCTTCCAACAAAAGAGCGCATTGTATACCTGGCCGCCCCGGGCATCCATCACACAGCAAATAGGCCCTGATAATCCCTCCAGACCGCGTGCCATGGCTTCTAGGGTCGATACCCCAGCGCAGGGCTTACCGGACGGATAGGCGAGCCCTTTGACCGTTGCCACGCCGATGCGCAGGCCGGTGAACGACCCCGGACCGGCAGCCACGGCAAAGGCATCCACGTCGTCCAAATCGTGATCGCAGCCAGCCAGCAGTGATTCGGCCATGGGCAGGAGCGTGCGGCTGTGGGTCAGCCCGCAGTTTTGGAACGATTGGGCAATCAGCCGCACGCCGTCGGTAAGCGCCACCGAGGCCGATACGGCCGAGGATTCAAAACTTAGGATTTTCACAAAGTCCCCTCCGTAATGGTGATGATGCGGTCGTCGGGCTGTTCGCCGTAGCGGATAGAAACCTGTTTGTGCGGCGGCAGCGCGTCCACAATGTTTTCACTCCACTCGATGAGCAGAATCCGGCGGCCATCCAGATATTCGTCAAACCCGAGCTCCCAAAGCGCTTCGGGGTCCAAGATGCGGTACATATCAAAATGGGCCACATCGGCCTTGGGGGTGTGGTATTCGTTAGCAAGGGCAAATGTCGGGCTGGTCACCCGGCCGGTATAGCCCAGGCCGCGCAGCACGCCGCGGGAAAACGCCGTCTTACCGGCACCCAGATCGCCGGTAAAGGCAACGACATCGCCCGGCCGCAGGGTGGCAGCAAAACGGGCGCCCAGGGCTTCGGTGTCCTCCGGGCCATGAGAAACATAGCGTATCATACGATTCGATCCTTTGCATCAATTCTCTGTCTATCATACCATGCAGGCCGGAAAATGGCAAGAAAGCGGAAGTATAGCTTTTGGCAAGCTGGACATGCTGAAAGGGAGGACATATCAAAGGAGGAAATCGATGGAACAGCGTTTTTGGTGCGCCGCTTGGCCGGATATACCCATGGCCGAAAAGCGGCTGGCAGAGGTGCATGGCGTCGGGGCAATTGAGGTCGATGCAGACGGCCGGGGACTGACTGTGCACACATACAGCACGGCCAGTGCAGCGGAAGCTGCCCTGCGGCTGCGGGAGCTCGGATGGCATCCCATATTTTAGAGGGCCTGCCTGTAATGGCAGATTATTATGCAAAAGATTGTTGAAATCAACCAAATCATGCAAATTGACTGCGAAAATGTTTGCCTTTCCGGGGATTCTACGGTATTATGGAAATACGACTATGAACGAATGGGTCGGGGAATCAAAAAGAAAGAAGGGAATCCATGGAGGCAATCAACCGTATCATCAACCAAATCAATGATTTGATCTTAACCCCACTGAATAATTTTATGTACAGCAAGCTGCTGATTTTTTTATTGGTCCTTGCAGGTGCTTATTTTGCC